>CALVGY010000049.1 GCA_944327215.1 Candidatus Gastranaerophilales bacterium
TGCCTTCAGCAATAGTTGAGGCAGGCCCAAAGCCAAGGATTTAAGAATTATAAATTTCTGTATAAATATATTTGAAGAACTTCTTAAAGTTTAATTTTTGGAAACCACATTGGAACGTTTTTTCTATATTCCAAATATTCATTTCCAAAATTCCTTTCTAGTTGCTTTTCTTCAAATACCTTAAAATAAATGCAATTAATTAAGAAAAATATAATCATCCAATAAAAAATATTAATTGAAGTTAAAATTAAAGTTTCTGCCGTTAAAATACATAGTATCCTTGTAATTATAAGATTTTTGAAAAAATTTAGGGGCTCCAACGACTAAGTGTTTATAGCAGTTCAAGGGGTAAGACTTACTTTAACGATTTTTTTATAAGAATCAATAATCAAATTTTAATAAAACATACCGCCTTCTGTTATAATTTTTTCACCACAACTGTACCCTGACATCCCAGATTTACAATTATCACGGTTAAATCTATCAACAGAATTATAACTCTCTACATAAGTTTGTATCTTACCTTTTTTATTCTTATCTAAATAAAGATAAAATAAATCTCTACCCACTTGATTAGGACCACGTTTACCATTTACGTCTATTGTAAAAACTAATGATGTATATCCCCACATTACACCTGTTCTAGTTTGATTAAAATCAATACCAATAGTTACACCATCATTTAGTGTAAAAACATACTTTGTTCCAAATGGGCGATATAATGTAACCAAATTACCATTTAAATATTTATATTGAGTACTGGGGATATAACAAGCAGTTTCTGCTGTACTCCCGTTTCTATTATCATCACAACAGTCGATACCTATTTTTAATTTATCTTTATAATATTGTGCAATTTCTTTGTTGCCTGAACTATTCATATCAGAACCTTGATACTGGGTCCAGGGCCAAGTTTGTGGGTCACCTTTTTCGTTAACTATTTGATTTGTAACATCTTGCAATATAGAATAAGTCTTAATAAATCTTTCTGCATAACCCTTATTATTTATTTTCGTAATCAATGTAGGCAATGTAATTGCAGCAACTACACCTATTATAGCTAGAGTAATTAAAACTTCAGATAAAGTAAATGCTTTGAATTTATAATTGAAAAATCCCATATAATTATTATAACATTTTTCTTTTTTTTTTTGCAACAGCTTTATAAAGAAAATGATTTCTTCTAGAATACTTTTGGCATTGTCTGTAAATAAATGGTATTGATGTAATAATAATTTTTTATTGTTAAAATCAAAAAACTTTGACTTCTTGCAATAAATTTATGTCTGCATTAAAATAACTTTGCAATTATTCCCGGATCGTCTAGTGGCAGGACTGAAGATTCTGGCTCTTCCAACGGTGGTTCGAATCCATCTCCGGGAAAATTTATATTGTCTACTTACTATTCATATATAGCAAAAAATTATTTTACAAGTTTTCTACATATCATGAAAATTAATCCTATAAATCCAATATCCTTTAATAGCACATATACTGTTGATACAGGATCTGCTCAGTCAAAAACTCAAATATTTATGCTTGGGGCTTTGATGAACAACTTTTGGCTTAATAATGCAAATACAACTTTTTACAGGGTCAAAAATTCCGGAGTGTACGGCAAAGTTGATTTTAATGTTAAAGACTATAAAGACAAAGCTTTTGAATCTGTCATGAAAAATAACAGAATTTCTTATGAAAAGAAAAATTCAGGAATCAATTCCTGGGCTTAATTACAGTCTTGAGAATTGATGTCTTTCAAGCATTACCATCAAAATTGAAATATCTGCAGGTTTTACACCTCCGATACGAGAGGCCTGAGCTAATGTTTTCGGTCTAATCTTTGATAATTTATCTTTTGTTTCTGATGATATATGATCTATTGAAGAATAATCTATATCATCAGGAATCTTAAATTTATCTAATTTAGAAGCCTGTTCAACCTGAAATTCTTGACGTTTTAAATACCCATCATATTTTACAAGAATTTCTACCTGCTCTGCGACATCATAAGGAATATTCAAATCTTTTGTCACGCTATCTATTTCTTTTATAACAGCATAATCAATATTTGGGCGTTTCAAAAGTTCTGCAATTTTCATTCCTCTTTCCATATGCTCGCCATATTTTGCTAAAATTGAATTTACTTCATCTGTTGCAGAAACTTTTGCTTCTTTAATTCTTGATAATTCTTTTTCTATAGCCTCTTGTTTATCAGTAAAGACTTTATATTGAGCATCATCAATTAAACCATATTTTTTACCAATAGGAGTTAATCTTGCATCTGCATTATCCTGTCTTAACAGAAGTCTGTATTCTGAGCGAGAAGTAAGCATTCTATATGGATCTTGAATATCTTTTGTAACCAAATCATCAATCAAAGTCCCGATATAAGATGAACTTCTTGAGAGTTCTAACATTTCAGTATTATTCAAATAGTTAAATGCATTAATACCTGCAATCAAACCTTGAGCAGCAGCCTCTTCATAACCGCTTGTACCGTTGATTTGTCCACCAAAGAACAAACCTTTTATTTTTTTAGACATCAAAGAATGAGTTGTTTGAACTGCAGGTACATAATCATATTCAACAGCATAGGCAGATTTTATAACATGTGCTTTTTCTAATCCAGGAAGCGTTCTTAGCATTTTTACCTGAACATCTGCTGGCAAACTGCTTGAAAAACCTTGAATATAAACTTCATAAGTTCCTAATCCTTCAGGTTCAATAAAAATATGATGAGAAGGATTTTCGCTAAATCTCACAACTTTATCCTCAATTGACGGGCAATAACGAGGGCCAACACCTTGTATTAAACCTTGAAACATCGGCGATTTATCAAGATTCGCTTTGATAATCGCATGAGTTTCTTCATTTGTTCTTGTTAAATAGCAAGGATATTGAGGTCTTACAGGTCTGTTTGGTTTAAATGAATAAAAATGTAACTGCTCATCTCCAGGCTGAATAGTCATTTTAGAATAATCAATAGTTCTTTTATCAACTCTTGGAGGGGTTCCTGTCTTTAACTTCTTAATTTCAATTCCATGTTTAACCAAAGATTCTGATAATCCATAAGCGGCTTTTTCACCTAATCTGCCTGCACTATAAGAACGTAATCCTACAAAAATTCTACCGTTTAACGATGTGCCTGTCGTCAAAACAACAGCTCTGGCAGAATATTCAATCCCAAATTCATCAATAGCACCGACAACTTCACCATTTTCAACCAATAAATCAGTAATACAAGCCTGACGGAGATAAATATTTTCATAATTCTCAATAATATTTCGCATGTAAGCCATATACTGCTTTTTATCAGATTGGGCTCTCAATGCACGAACAGCAGGACCTTTTGAAGAATTCAACATTTTCATTTGAATATAAGTTGCATCAGCAACCTCACCCATAACACCGCCTAATGCATCAATTTCTCTAACCAAAGTTGATTTTGCAGGTCCACCAACAGCCGGATTACAAGGCATTAATGCGATATGATCAACATTTAATGTCGCCAATAAAACTTTTGCACCTAATTTAGCACAAGAAATTGCAGCCTCACAACCCGCATGTCCTGCTCCAACAACAATTACATCATATTTATTATTAAGATAATTCATATTCCAGATTCCTAATCTCGGCTATACCAGATATTATATTACAAATAAAGAAAATTAAGACTAAAAATTAAAATAGATTAACCGACTATCTACTCCATATGGATGATATTAATTCAAATTACTAAAGATTAATATTATTTATATCGACAAAAGAATATACATATTAATATACACACATCTTATTGGAGCTCATTGATGTCAGAACAATTATTACTACAGCCGGTGGCTGCAAACACAAATAAAGCTAAAGAATCATTAGAAAAAGCCAGAATAGCACATGAAAGATACTTAATCAGGCAACAAAACAGCGATTTGCAAGAAGCAATCGAATACTATGTTGATGCCGTAAAATACGATCCAACAATGCCTGAAGCATATTATAGGCTTGCAACATTGATGTGGGAACAAGGGCAAATTAGTCTTGACACCGCAATTGAACAATGTAAAACAGCTGTTTCTTTAGCTCCTCAGAACATCAATGCGCATCTTTATACAGGATTTTTCATGAAATTGGCTCAAGATTTCAAATCGGCTGAATCTGAATTTAAATCCGCAATAAAAATGGGAAAATTAAATTCTGCACGTCCACGTTTGATTTTGTCACAGTCAATTTTACAGAAAATAAATTCTCAAAATGGCAATATTGGAGATTATTTAAGCTTTTTATATTACTTCCTGTCAGGCAGTGTTATGCTTGCTTGGGACAGACCATCAATGAAAATGTTCTATAAGAACATGTCTGATGATTTTTCGGTATTTACATACAATACAGTCGGAAAATTTTTAGAAAAATTCAAACTCTACCCGACAGCAGAAAACATATATAAACAGGCAATAACAAAAACAAATCACAGCGAAATTTTTTATGACAAAATGGGAGATCTTGCCCTAAAAAATAAAGAAATGAATTTGTCTATTGACTGTTATAGAAAGGTTTTGGAAGCAAATCCTCTAAATCGTGAAGTTTTAGTCAAACTTGCAACAGTACTTCAAACGTATTTCCCTGAAAATACAGATGAGGCAATTGATTGCTATGAAAAACTTTTAGAATTCGACATTGATGTCCCTCAAATTTATTATGAACTCGGGCACCTTTATCTAAAAAAAGAAGATAAAATAAATTCAATTAGCGCATTTAAACTTGCAGTAGAGAGAGATCCGGAAAATCCATTTTATAACAATTCACTTGCATACGCATATTCAAAGGCTGAATTGTATGATGAAGCAATAGAACATTATCAAAAAGCAATTGCAATAAATCCTGATAAAGAATGGACATCAATTGTCTGCCAAGCACTAGGATCAATTTATGCAGAAATTAAAGGCAATGTAGATGCAGCCGTATCAACATATCAAGCAGGCATTATTCTAGATCCCAACAATTATGAATTATACCTCTCACTTGGAGATGTTCACATGGCAGCCTATGATCTTGATAACGCAATAAGAGCATATTGCGACGCAATAACACTCAATCCTGAAGATTACAGAGGCTACTCAAAAGCAGGAATTGCATTATGGGAAAAAGATTACTTGGAAGAAGCACTTGTATCATTCCACAAATCAATTGACCTGAATCCTGATAATGAATACGCGCAAAATAATTTAGGCATACTATACTTAGACGGACTTGGCGATGCTGAAGAAGCATTAGAATATTTTGAAGCGGCAATTGAACTTAATCCAAACTATACTCTTGCATACTTTAATGCAGCAAGAGCATCTCAAGCAATGGGATTTATAAATGATGCCGCAAACTACTATCAAATGGCTATTGATTTAAACAAAGTAACTCAAGACCTTGATGAAGAAGATATTGTAAACAGACTTCACAGATTATTTGATATTTAAAATAAAGATAACTGTTCCTGTTTTGCAAAATGCTTTCTCAAATAAGACGGTCTGTGATATTTACATAAACCATATTTATCAATTAATGCCATATGCTCTTTTGTCAAATATCCGGCATTATCACGCCACTTGTATTGAGGAAACTCTTCATCAAGCTTTAGCATGTAGCGATCACGACTAACTTTAGCCAAAATACTTGCAGCCGCAATGGATGCAGATTTCCCATCACCTTTGACAACATATTTTTGAGGATAATCTAAATCTAAAATCCTTTTATTACCATCTATAATAACCAAAATATCATTTTTGCACGGCAAATTTTTCCCTGAAGTATTAGCAAGAGAAGGAATTTCAGCTATTACGTTTTCAATAGCAATATGCATCGCCTTTAAAGAAGCATTTAAAATATTTATACGTTCAATTTCCTCAACCTCTATACAAACTGTAGAATTTATACTGTTTTCTTTTATAATATCGTACAAAACATCTCTTTTTTTAGGCGATAATTTTTTACTGTCATTCAACTCTAAAAGATTTTCCTCAAGTTCTTTTGATATTTTATTAAAATATACAGCACTTGCAAATACCCCACCTGCACCACAACCACGACCGGCCTCATCTGTACCTACAACAAACTTTCTTTTTTGCTCCAAATCAAAATCAAAAAGCTTTACAATTCTTGAGTTTGAAGACAAATCTTTATTTGCACTTTTTACCATTTCTACTCCTCAAAATCATCAAGAATAAACTTACCGATTTTGCCCTCTCGGAAATCTCTCAATACATATACTGCAGCTCTTTCTATATCAGGATTTCCTCCGGAAATAATCCAATTTCTAGATTTTGCAATATCATCAAGCGTAAGATTATCAACCTTGTAAAAATCCTTGACAATCTGCGAATATTTTTCATCCAAAAGTGCCAAAAGCTCTTTTGCAACAATTTCGTTTGAATATGCATTTTCAGAAACAGAATTTACAAAGGCTAATTTTTTTGCTCTCTGTTGATCCTCTTGTTTCATTGGAATAATACCGGGAGTATCAAGCAAATCCAATTGCGGATTAATTCGAACCCATTGCTGCTGCCTTGTTACACCTGCTTTTGCACCTATTTTGGTTTTTGACGATTTAGTTAATTTATTTATAATACTAGACTTGCCAACATTTGGCATTCCAACAACCATGACTCGTGCAGGACGACGCAATAACCCTTTTGCCATAATAGCTTGAATCCGAGGTTCAGATAATTCAACAACCTTTTTTACTACTAAATTTAAATCTTTAGAACTTTTAGCATCAGATTTTAAAACAGGGAAACCATTTTTCTTTTCAAGCAGTTTTACAAATTTGTTCAACTCATTCATATCAGTTAAATCAGATTTATTAAGCAATATTAAACGGGGCTTTTTACCTAAAAGCCCCGTAATATTATCATAACTGCTTGATAATGGCAGTCTCGCATCTACAACTTCAATCACCGCATCCACTAATGAAAGCTGAGCTTTTAGCTGTTTTTCAGCTTTTGCAATATGACCTGGATACCAATGTATATGAAGCTTATCTTTTTTCAATTTTTTCCTTGATACGAGTTGCTTTACCAG
Source organism: Candidatus Gastranaerophilales bacterium (assembly GCA_944327215.1). Classification (GTDB taxonomy): domain Bacteria; phylum Cyanobacteriota; class Vampirovibrionia; order Gastranaerophilales; family Gastranaerophilaceae; genus Stercorousia. The sequence continues at coordinate 7,066 of CALVGY010000049.1, forward strand.
AACGTTCTCTCAAATAATAAAGTTTAGAACGTCTTACATCACCTTTTCTAAGAACGTTAATTTTTTCAATTCTTGGAGAATTTAGTAAAAATACACGTTCAACTCCAACACCTTGGAATACTTTTCTTACTGTAATAGTTTTATTGATGCCAGAACCGTGTTTTTTAATAACAGTACCTTCAAAAGCCTGAATTCTTTCTTTGTTACCTTCAACAATTCTAACAAAAACCTTAACAGTATCACCAGGATTTGTATCTGGCAGGTTTTCTCTTAAATATGGTTTTTCTAATTCGTCAATAATAGGGTTCATTTCACTATTCCTTTATATCTTTATATTTCGTACTTTTTAAAATTCCTTAAATCGATGTTCCACAAATACATCGACGCACGTAAAAGTATCGTAAAACAAAGGTATAAAAATTTCAAGCGGTTTTTAAAATTTTGTAATATAATAAAAAATATGGGCAGTGATTATAAAAAATTATTAAACAAAAACAAGAAGAAAAAATTTGCCGATCCAAAAACAATGGGGGTAAACATAGATAAAAATGAGTATTACGAAATAATACTTTCAAATTCTGCTCATCCTGAAAAAATTGAAAAACGGGACTTATATAGCAAATTCCACTAAATAGGTTAAAACGGTTAACAATGCTTAGTTTTAACCTATTTTTCATCCTTTCAGCACCTAGGCAAATTTTTTCTTTTCATCTTCTTAAGTCAGATAGGTACCTAACAGTTGACACAAAGAAAACGAAAGGATGAAAAAATGAACAACGAAATTAAATGCCCAAAATGCGGAGAAATTTTTCAGGTAGATGAAACTCTTTATACTGCTATAGTAAAACAGGTTAGAGATAAAGAATTTCAAAAAGACTTAAAAGACAAAGAAGCACAATTTGAAAAAGATAAAGAGAACCTGCTTTTATCAACTAAACTTGAAATGGGAAAAACATTTGACAAAGAAATAAATGCTAAAAAAGCTGAAATAATACAGTTAAAATCAGAGATAAAATCCGCTCAAATAGCAAAGCAGGCTGAGATTAACAAAATTATCTCAGAAAAAGACAATGAAGTTAATGAACTTAAATACAGATTAGAAACTTTTAATAAAGACAAAGAGCGTGAAATTGCAAATATTGTGGTAGACATGAATAATAAACTTACTGCTCAGGAAAAGTTTATCTTAAAAATTACTAATGAAAGTGAACTGGCTGAAAAAGAGCATAAACTACGTGAACAGAGTCTTAAAGAAAAATATGAAACAGAGATAAAATTTAAGAATGACGAAATTGAACGCTTAAAGGATTACAAACTGAAACTATCTACAAAAATGATAGGTGAAAGTCTTGAACAGCACTGTGAAATTGAGTTTGAAAAGTTACGTGCTACAGGGTTTAAAGCAGCTTATTTTGAAAAAGATAATGAAGTAAAATCCGGCAGCAAAGGAGATTATATCTACCGTGATTATGATTCTGACGGTAATGAATTTATCTCAATAATGTTTGAGATGAAAAACGAAGCTGATACAACTTCTACAAAGAAGAAAAATACTGATTTCTTAAAAGAACTGGATAAAGACAGACGTGAAAAGAAGTGTGAATATGCTGTTCTTGTTTCAATGCTGGAACCTGAGAATGATTTGTATAACAACGGAATTGTTGAAATGTCTCATTATTACGAGAAAATGTATGTAATAAGACCACAGTTCTTTATTCCGATAATCACAGTTTTAAGAAATGCTGCGTTGAACTCTTTAGAATACAGGAAGGAACTTGCTGTTGTAAGAGCACAGAATATAGACGTTGCAAACTTTGAAGCAGCTATGAATGATTTTAAAGATAAGTTTTCAAAGAATTATGAACAGGCAAGTAAGAAGTTTAAAATTGCTATTGATGAGATTGATAAGATTATAGAACGCTTGCAGAAAACAAAAGAAGCGTTGTTATCTTCTGAAAATAATCTGCGGTTAGCGAATAACAAGGCGGAAGATTTAACAATTAAGAAACTTACGAAGAATAATCCGACTATGCAGAAGAAGTTTGAAGAAATTGAATTAACTGTTAGTTAAAACTAAAAAATAAAATAACAGTGAAAACATCGAGTTTTCACTGTTATTTTTACATTAGTTTTACTATAATTATTGTAAAAATTTGCTCTATAACCTGTTATTTCTGTATAATAATTAACATATAATAAAATAGAATTCATGAGGTTGACTATGTTTACTGAGATTACAATCAATAACTTTAGAGCTATAAAAAATAAAACTTTTAAATTGGGTCAGTATGTTACAATGTTTGCTGGATGGAATGCTACAGGAAAATCAACAGTTTTAGCTCTTATGGCAAATTCTACAGAATTAAAAAAACAGCAAGGATTAACATATAATGGCAAACGGTTTAGGGCAGAGTTCAATGAAATCTTAAAAGGAAGCTTGAAGTACGACCCGTCAGGGAGTGATAAATTGCGAATCATACATGATGATAAAGGTGTTCTTCGTACTAAAATATTTAGAACAGCTTGGCAAGAAAATAATACTCGATATAGAGTAATACCTAAAGAAAACCTTGATGACGGAAATTTTAATGAAGCAAAATTTGAATTTCCTGTTATATACTTAGGTCTATCTAGGTTGTATCCTATTGGAGAGGTAGATGATGAATATATATCAAATTCAGACCTAAAGTTTGATATTGAGGATGATAAAAAATGGTTTATTGATAATCACAAGGAAATTTTATCAAACGAAGACAATATTACAGATGTATCAGATGTTAGCTTAAAAACTACGAAGAAAACTAAATTAGGAGTTAATACTGATAAATATGACTGGAAAACAAATTCGTCGGGACAAGATAATTTGGGACAAATTTTGTTGTCAATTTTATCTTTTAAAAAATTAAAAAGAAAAATGTCAGACGATTATAAAGGCGGTTTACTAATAATTGATGAACTTGACGCTTCTCTCCACCCAAGAGCACAGGAAAAATTACTTGAGTTATTTATTAAAGAAGCTCGCAGTTGTAATATACAAATCTTATTTACTACACATAGCTTACATTTAATTAAACATTTTTGCGAAAGAAACAAATATGATAATGAAAATTTAAGACATTTTTATTTTACAAAAGCTAATCATAATTTACAAATATTTGAAAACTATGATTATAAGAGTATTGAAACTGATTTGTTAGTCTCTTTATATCATAGAAAAACACAGCATAAAAAAATAGTGGTTTACACTGAAGATGAAGAAAACAGATGGTTATTAAAAAAATTAATTGAAGGAAACATTAGAAAGTTGGAATTCAGAAATGTGTCTATTGGTTGTCAGTGTATTATAGATTTGATGAATTCAGAGCCCGTATTTAAAGATTACCTAATAGTGTTTGATGGAGATTTAAAGTGTTCTGATGAAAAAAGAATTAAAAAATGTAAAAGAAATTATGTTAAACTTCCCACATATCCTCAAAATTTATGTTCTCCGGAAAAATTACTCTACGATTTTATATCATCAGATAAATCTCACAAATATTTTGAGGAGGAAAATAAAAAATATTCACAAGTAAAAAAAGAATATTTTAGTGAACATGGGTTATCTAAGTGCGGTTCATTAAACGATAGAGATAAATATAAGGAGTGGTTTAATACTCATAAAGAATTATTTGAAGACAGCAATATTTTTAAATATTGGAAGGAAGAAAATCAAGATTTGGTTGATACTTTTTTACAGAATTTTAAGAAAGTATATAATCATATTGCAAAAAGGTTACAAATTGAAGAAATATCATAGCAGACTGGTAAAACATTCGATTCTATGTTAAGGTAAAAGAATGAAACATTATTCTCCATTAAGATATCCTGGCGGCAAAGCCAAAATTATTAATTTTATGAAAAACTTTATAGAGGAAAATTATGAGGAGATACCTATATATGTTGAGCCATATGCGGGTGGGGCTTCTGTTGCACTTGCATTATTAATTGAAGGGTATGCAAAAAAAATATATATAAACGATAATGACTATGGCATATATTGCTTTTGGAAATCCATCTTGGAAAAGACTGAAGCTTTTGTTAAATATATAGAAGATACCCCAATAACAATAGATACATGGCAAATTCAAAAAAATATACACGATAATATGCAAGATTATCAGTCAATAGATATTGGATTTGCAACTTTTTTTCTTAATAGATGCAATTACTCTGGAATAATTAAAGGTGGACCTATTGGGGGAAAACTTCAATTAGGGAAATGGAAAATAGATGCCAGATTCAATAAAATAGAGTTGATAAAAAGAATAAACAAAATAGCTGAATATAAACGGCAAATAAAGTTATACAATGAAGATACTTTACTATTGTTAAAAAAGCATCGAAAAAGTTTTGAAAACTGCCTATTATATCTAGACCCTCCATATTATAAAAAGGGGTATCAGTTGTACAATAACCATTACAAACATGAAGACCATATAAAGATTGCAAATGCTGTAAAAAATTTAAAGGGTCAATGGATTGTAAGTTACGATAATACTCCAGAAATTGTCAATTTATACAATTTTATTGAAAATCCTATAGAATTTAATATTAATTATTCAGCAGGAAAAAATAAAAAAGGTAAAGAAATTATGTTTATTTCAAAACAATCTATAATTCCTAATTGTGCAGTATGTTAGCAATATGTTAGTATTTTGAACCTTAAGCCTAAAACTTTAAGTTACTTCAATTATAAGATTTTTTATCTGCTTCTAAACGTTACGGTATCAGTATAGGTTTCAGTTTGCAAAGTCGGGAGATACATTACTGTATAATTTTGCCTGTTATCGAGAAATTTTAATACAGCATTGTCAAAAGATGTATTACCTGAGCTTTCAACTAATTCATAGTTTCTTAACCGTCCCATTTTATCTACAGTGTATCTTACTTTTGCTTTTAAGTTTTGATTCTTTGCAGAATATGAAAAACCTTCCATCAGGGCTGAACGCAAGTTAAACAAAAACTTTTCCTGCTCCATTCTTTTTAATTCTGATTTTTTAATAAGACGTTCAACAACAGAAACAGCCGGACCTCCTCCTATACCTTTCATAAGATTGTGAGAAGGAAATGTTGTATCAAGAATTTTGTTTTCCCATTTTACCTGACGACGTCCCATGTAATCTCGTATATACACATTTTTGACTGAGCCGTCAGGCATAATTTCAACATCTACTCTGACAGGATAGTTTAGTAAATAATCATCTGAAAAACCCAGCACTTCTATCATTTGATTAACAACTGTTTCGCAGTAGTCGGTGTACGGGCTTGCGAATACAGGCAAACCTAAGCAAATAATTAAAGTTATTACTAAGAAATATTTTTTATAATTCAAACTTCAATCCTTTCTTGATAATAAAGTTTTATTTAATCATCACTGAATGCTGCAAAATACAATAATATTAGTCCGATTAATAGTTCCATTATTAAATCCTTTCTAGGTGATATTTTATTTTAAAATAGCGATGCGTCAGATTTGGACTTATTCCATGTTTACGTATTCTTCTTTTTCCATTTTTGTATTCCAGCCGCCTACAACAAGTTCTTTATGCTTGCTTATGCCAGTGTATGATAAACTTGTATCCTCGTAGCGCTTGAAAGCAAATACAGCAGAGTTCATTATTTGTTCGTTAAAAATTCCGATACTTACAAGAAGTTCAAAATCAGGGATAGTCAAACCAGTAACTTTTTTAAACAACTCCGGTTCAAGTTGTTTGATAACATCCATAAGTGTTTGCTCTCTGTAGTCTGTAAGATACATAAACACAGGAATACGAGTAGCAAATTTGAGAAGTTTTTCTTGGATTTCCTTACGTTTAGATTTGATTTCTTTTTCCTGCTCGGTGAGTTCTTTCTTTTCCTGTTTAGACAGCGATTCTTTCTTCTCCTGCTTAACTTTTTTTAGTGCTTCCGATTTATTTATCAGTGTTGATAACTCTTTATTCAGGTTCCTGAAGCCTTCAATGCGGGATAGGGCTTCCATTGCTTTTTCATTTTCTAACAATTTTGATAATGTCGGGTTATCAACATTTACAAGTAATGCACTTTCCCATCTGCGTGCAAGCATTGATGAGCCGGTTCCGGCAACAACAAGGTCAAGAAGTTCATTTGCGTTTATTATATCCATGTGAGAGCCGTCATAGCAGAGTACGGGCAAGAAATTTATACAATCTTGAACTTTTTGTTCAGGGGCTTCATTTATATTTGTATTAAGGTTCATACTATACTCTGAAATTCTGGACAAAGCTCTGTCAGGTGCAAAATCAAATACATAACAGGTTTCTTTTATAATTGCTTTTGCGTTAGGATTTAGTCCGTCAGGATTTTTGACTGTCCACGGAGATTGAACTCTGAAGGCTGATTGAAAATATGTTTCAGGGCTTGATGTATCTCTTAGCATAAATATTCCGCCCCATTCCGACACTGTTACACCTGTTGTAAGTTTCCCGCAGGAAAGTGTTATTGTTTTTGTCGAAAAACCATCCTTAATTGCTTCTCTTACAGGTTTTAATGCATCAACACCCATACCGGCTTCAGCTCCTGCACAGACAATAACTTTGTATTCTTTATAAAACGGATGATTTTTAAGAAGGTTGCCCATAGCTTTGCAGCTTGCAACAGAGGGCAAAAACCAGAATGTATGATTTAAGGCATTTAAAAGTCTTATATCCGAATATGGCATTGGAGGTTTTTTCCCGAC
>CALVGY010000050.1 GCA_944327215.1 Candidatus Gastranaerophilales bacterium
CTGCTTCTGCATAGCCTAAATCTTGTGCTTCTTTTAAAACGTCTTCATAAGAAGCTTTTTGAACATCCATTTTTGTTAAAATATAGTTTGTTGTACCATTCAAAATTGCTTCGATATGTGTTATTTTGTTGCCTGCAAGAATTGTTTTTACTGGCATGATGATTGGAATACCGCCTGCTATTGCAGCTTCATAGAGGATTACTCTATTGTATTCTTCCGCAAGTTTAAATATTTCTTCTCCGCGTTTTGCCAAAAGTTCTTTGTTAGCGGTAACTATATGTTTGCCGTTTTTTATTGCTGTTGCTATTAAATCAAATGCCGGTTCTATACCTCCGACAAGTTCGGCAACAATATCAATTTCAGGATTATTGACAATTTTGTATGCATCATCAGTTAAAATTGATTGATCCAAACCTTCAATGTCACGTTTTTTATTAATATTTTTTACTGCAATTTTTACAACTTCAACATTATCAAAGTTTTGTAGAGTTTTAAAAACTCCTGAGCCTACTGTTCCAAGCCCTATAAGTCCGATTTTAATTTTCTTTTCCATGTTGTTATGATACCATAAAATTATATTTATTGTTTAATATATGAACAATAAAATATGTACCAGTATTTTGGGTTTAAAAAACATAGAGGCCGTTTTTTCCAAAAGTTTTTGCGGCTTGCTTTTTTGTTTTCAATGTACCAATATTTTTTCTCATCTTCATTTAAGGCCCAAGGAGTCATTTGAAGATATTTAAAATATAGATCTTTGAAAAATGTGCAGGAGCCAAACACCCAAGGTTTGTAGTAGCCGATATAGTGAATAATGTTTGGACGATTTGTAAATGAGGTTCTGCTTGCAAATCCGCTCACCTGAACATTCCATTCATCATCTAAGATTTTGATTTTATCTGCGAGAGTATAATTTATTATATCTTGATCGCCTGTTTCAATTTTAGCAATATTATTTTTTGTATATTCGTAAAATTTATTTTCAATATGTTCTTCGCGAATTTTTGCAAGGTTAAAAACAACCATTCCGGCGTTAATATATTTGGAATTTCTCCATTTCTTTTTATGTTTTACTCTTGCATCTAAAACTCCGCCTATAATATAGTCATTTAAATCTGTTTCAAAAAGCTCTTTAAGACTTGTATTTACAACTGTATCACAGTCAAGGTATATGATTTTGTCAACGTTTGGCAAAAGTTCTGATAGTATAAGCCTGTAATATGTCAGCAATGTTATATATTCGTGGGTGTTAATCTGTTTGTATATTTCAAGCTTTGTTTCATCAACTTTGACAAAGTTGATTGTACAATTTTTGATATTTTTAAGAGTCAGCATTTTTGATTTGCTGTCATCTGAGATTTCTCCATCCAGAATATAGAAATTTAAAAAATCATCTTCCCTGCAATTTGCAAGAATTGATGCAATTACAACGGAGGCATATTTTGCATAATTGTCATCACAAGATATACATACATTAATCTCTGTCATTTTGCCCTCTTTTTGTATTTGAATATGTTGATGTTGCCAAACAAAAGAATATATTCTGTATTAATACTTTCTCTGATTGAAAATAAAGTTTTGCCAAATATTTTGCACCTGAATTTTTCAGCTTTATAAAGCCCGTCAGGAACATTTATATTTTTTTCTTTAATAAAGTCCAAAACTTGGCGGCGTGCAAGAATGTAATGTTCATCTTGAAGTTTGTTCCCGCCTTTTTTTACGATTGATTTAGGGTTTACAAAATAATAATAATAAGTTCCAGGAACTGTTACGAGCTTGTTTGAAAAATATAATGAGCGAGCTGTAAAATCTCTGTCTTCATAGTACATTTTAGGTATATATTCAAGATTTATCCTTTTTAAAAAGTCTTTTTTGTAGATTTTGTTCCAAACACATCCTTCTTTATACGTTTTGCAAACCAAGTATTTGTCTTCAGGCTTTGTATAGACTTTTTCTTCTGTTATGTGAAGTCTGATTTTTTGTTTTTTAGGACGCTGTCTTATAAAGTCTGCGCAGGCAATGTCCGCATCATATTTTTTTGCGGCATTATAAAGTTTTTCAAAAAAATCTGTATCAACCCAATCGTCAGAATCTACAAATCCTATATATTCACCTTGTGCAACACTCATTCCAGTGTTTCTTGCACAAGATAATCCTTGATTTTTAGTTGTGATTATACGCAACTTCGGGGGGGGGGCGTACTCACTGATTTCTTTCAAAATTTCAGATGAATTATCAGTGGACCCGTCATTAATACAGATTATTTCAATATCCGAAAGTGTCTGATTAAGAAGAGTTCTCAGACATCTTTTAACATATTTTGCGGTGTTATAAACCGGAACTATTACACTGACTTTTATCATATTAAATAAAATGATAGCACAGATTTGCAATTAAAGAAAAATTTTTACAGTGTAATGATTTTATTTGTTAAATTTTGAAAAGTTTTTTTAAATTAAAAATTGCTTCTGCAATAAATTTTGAAAGAGAAAATTTTTCTTCAGGCATTTCCGGTTCATTTTCTCCAAAGCCGAATGTATCAACTTCCGGTTTGGATGTGAAAATACTTTCTTCTAAATATTTTTTTTCTTGTTTTTCTTCTCTACCGCCTTGAGCCATGTAACCTAAGTTACCGCCGCCGCCGTCATTTTGCATGGATGCTGCTGCTTTGATGACCGGTTTTGTGCTCAAAACATTTACATCGAATGACATTTCCTTTACCGTAACTTACGATTCTTAATCGTAACCCTTTCATATTTTTCCCTTATATATATAAAGTATTTTTCATGAAGAAATGTTACAAAATAAAGCCTTTTGTAACAAAAAATTTACAATCTGTTATTCGTTGAATATTAAAACACTTTGGCATTTAAAACCGATTTCAAATAAATCTCTTTTGCGGATTGCAGTTTTTATGTCAGGTTTGTTAGCAGAATTTTTAGGGTACAGCATAAATGTTATGATATCGTGTTTTTCATCATAAGTTAGCTCGATATTTGAAAATGTATTTTCATGATCTTTGCAAAGCCCGTCAGAAAGTTTTAAAATTCCACCTAAACGTTTAACCATTTTTCTGTCTTTTTTATCAAGCGAACCATAAATTTCATGTTCTCGTTTATCAGGCAGGCTACCTCTATGATATCTTGCTATGCAGCCGATAATTTTTGCTTCTCTTTCGTCAAAACCTTGTAGGCCGTCTTTTATAATCATTTCCATTGAATGTTTATTGTGGCTTTTTGCTTCAATATAATAACCGATATCATGAAGAAGAGCGGCTGATTTTAAATATTCTTTTTCAATTTGGGGCATTTCAAAAAATTTTTTGCACACTTCATCAAATATTATTAATGAAAGTTTTGTCACCTCTTTTGCGTGTTGTTTGTCTTTTGAATATTTATTAAATAATTCGTCAACTGTTGGTTTCATAATTAATATTAAATTTAGCAAAAAAATGGATTGCCTGCAATATTTCTGCTATGATAAAAAATGAGGATGGGAAAATAGTTGTATGACAGATTTAAATTTTGATTTACCTTCAGATGTGTTGGACGAAATTCAACAAAATATACAAAATATTATAGAAAGTTTTGATATTCCTGATGATAACAAGTTTGATGTTATCAGAAAAATTAATTTTATGTACACGCAAACAAAGCAGTTATCTATAACTGATGCTTTGACAAATCTTTATAACAGAAGATATTTTGAGACAACTCTTAATCGCGAATTCGCTCGTGCAAAACGCTATAATTCACCTTTATCGTTGGTTGTTATTGATATTGATTGGTTTAAGAAAATTAATGATACTTATGGTCATTCCTGCGGTGATTTTGTTTTAAAAGAGTTGGCTTGGATGATGTGTGAAAATTTTCGTCAAACAGATATAATTTTTAGATATGGCGGAGAGGAATTTGTTATTCTTTTGACGGAAACTCCTTTTGAAAATGCTTCAATTCCTGTTGAACGCTTGAGAAAGGCTGTTGAAAATAGCAGATTTAAATTCAAGGGTATAGAATTGAATATTACAATTAGTGCTGGTGTATCTTCGAATAAGGATATTGAGGATATGGAGCAAATGTTTGATAATGCTGATAAGGCGCTTTATGAGGCAAAAAAAGACGGACGTAATTGCGTTAGGACATTTGGGTAATAGGAATTTGTTTTAAAATAATATAGGATGGTTTGTATGATAAAAAATTTGTGTAAATTATTAGTATTTGTAATGCTGTTGAGTGGCGTTGTATCAGCAGAGGAGTATCAATCTGTGCATGCCGAACATATTCTTGTGAAAACTGCGGCAGAAGCTCAACAAATTAAAAAAGCTATTGATGAAGGCGGAGATTTTGAATATTATGCAAGAGCATATTCAATTTGTCCTTCCGGAAGAAACGGCGGAGACTTGGGGTATTTTGGACATGGGCAAATGGTTCCGGAATTTGAGAGAGCAGCTTTTGCAACTCCTGTTGGGGAAGTGTCAAAACCTGTTTATACTCAATTTGGGTGGCATTTGATTAAAGTTTTGGATAAAAAATAAAAAATTGTGTCTGAAATAAAATATTTAAAAAGTCAGGGTTTTAACTTATTAAAAGTTTTCCCTGACTTTTTTAACTACTTATTATCTGTTAATTATTTCTATTTAGCGGGAGCTGTTTGAGGAGTTTGTGCTCCTTGTTGAGCTGCTGGAACAGGTGCATTCTTAGCTTGTTTTGCTAAATCTTTTCTTATTTTTTTATTAATTGTAACTTCACCTATTGGTTTGCTGTAATCTTCAACATTTAGTGTGTACATTCTTTCCCAGCAGCCAGGAATGTTTGATTTAGCATCACAAATGCAATTTCTCCAAGTTACGCCTGTTTTTTTATCAAGCAATACAGTCATCATATTGCTGCCTGTGATTACTGCATATCTGTCATTTGCTCTTTGTGTCGCAAATTGAAACCACATTGTTGCAAGGATTAAAACTGCAAGTGCTATTAAAATATTCTCTCTCATATAAATTCCCTTCCTATTTTATTTACCGCATTATTATACACTTAAAGCTTAGGTTTCGCAAGTTTGTTATTCTACTTTAGTACAATGTAATTTCTTACAAGAAATTTTAAACTTATATATAAGAAAGGAAAAAGTTTTATGGTACTACTTATAAGATGGATATTTTTTGCTCTTGCAATTTTGTTTGTTGCGTGGCTTATTCCCGGTATATTTGTTGAAAATTTTCAAAGTGCGATGATTGTAACTGCTATAATGGGGCTTATTAATATTTTTGTAAGACCTTTAATTGTGTTTATTACTTTGCCGATTAATATCCTGACTTTGGGCTTGTTTGGGCTTATTGTAAATGCACTTTTATTTATGCTTGCAGGATATGTTGCTCCGGGATTTTATGTTGACGGATTTTTGTCAGCATTTTTAGGATCTTTGGTCCTTGCTTTTTTGGGGCTTATTATTAATATGATTACCCTGAATGATGGGAAAGATTAGTTGAAAGCTCCTTTTTTAAGGAGCTTTTTTTATGGTAATATTTTGTTATGATGAAAGCTTTGGTTTATAAAGATATTGGGCAAATTGAGCTTATTGAAAAGTCTATTCCTGTCATTCAGTCAGAAAAAGATGCTATTGTTAGGGTTGAATTATCTTCGATATGTACAAGTGATTTGCATATTGTCAGAGGTTTTGTGCCGAGAGCAAAGAAAGGTATTGTTCTTGGGCATGAATTTGTTGGAGAAGTTGTTGAGGTTGGTAGCGCCGTAAAAAATTTGAAGCCTAAAGACAGAGTTAGTGCAAATTGTGAGACATTTTGCGGGGAATGTTGGTTTTGTAAGCGCGGGTATGTAAACAATTGCTTAAATGGCGGTTGGGAGCTTGGATGCCGAATTGATGGGTGTCATGCAGAATATGTCAGAGTACCTTATGCTGATATGGGGCTTACAAAATTGCCTGATAGTGTTAGTTATGAGAATGCTTTATTTGTCGGTGATATTTTATCAAGCGGTTGGTGGAGTGCTGAACTTTGTGAAATTAAATTAAATGATGTTGTTGCTGTTATAGGTTCAGGACCTGTCGGACTTTGTTCTATGATTGGGGCAAGGCTTCAGGGTGCCGGTAAAATTGTTGCTATTGATCTTGATGATACAAGACTTGAGGTTGCGAGAAAACAAAAGCTTGCGGATTATTTTGTTAATCCTAAGAGGGATGATGTTGATAAAATTATAAAAGATTTAACCGACGGACGCGGTGCTGATTCTGTTATTGAGGCTGCAGGCGGGAAAAATACATTTGAACTTGCTTATAAAATTGCAAGAGCTAATGCTGTTGTATCTGTAGTTGCTATGTATGAAGAAAATCAGATTTTGCCGCTGCCTGAAATGTATGGAAAAAACTTGATTTTTAAAACAGGTGGTGTTGATGCTGCAAAGTGTCGGGAACTTGTGAAATTAATTTGTGAAAATAAAATTAATACTGATTTTTTGATTACTCACAAGTATCAGCTTGATGATATTATAAAAGCTTATGAATTTTTTGAAAGCAAAGCTGATGGGTGTTTAAAAATTGCTGTAAAAAATTGAGAGGGAGTTTCCTCCCCCTCCCCACAAAAATTAATGGTGTAGTGTGTGTTCAAGCATTCTGCAAATAACTTTATATGCGGATTTAACCCCTTTGCTTTCTCTTACTCCATTAAGAAGCAGAAAATCGTGGAATGTATTGTTTACTCTTATACAAGCTGTATCGACACCGGCTTCAATCAGTTTTCTTGCATAAGCTTCCCCTTCGTCTCTCAAAACATCGTTTTCGGCTGTAATTACAAGAGCTGGAGCTGTACCTTTTAGGTATTCGACATCAGCTTTTAGAGGTGATATATAAATCCCGTTTCTTTTTTCTTTGTCAGGTAAATAACAATCCCAAAAGTATTCCATAGCTTTTTTGCTAAGCCAAGGGCCGTCTTTAAATTCTTTATATGATTCAGTTTTCATTTCAGCATCAGTGACAGGATAAATTAAAATTTGCAAGGCTAATTGAGGGCCGTTTTCAATTTTTGTTCTGATAGCTGTTGCTGCGGTCATATTCCCTCCTGCACTATCTCCCATTATGGCTATGCATTCAGAATTGATATTATATTTATGGCCGTTGTTAGAAAAATGTTCCAATGCTGAATAAATTTGATTAAGAGCAATAGGGTATTGAGCTTCCGGAGCTTTTGAATAATTTATAAATGCAACTGCACAATTTGACCAGTTGGCAATTGTTTTGATTGTCATATCAAAATCATCAGCATTTCCCATGACCCATCCGCCTCCGTGGCAATAAATTACAAGCGGAAGACTTTCGCCTGAATAATTTTGAGGTCTGATTAGTCTTACGCTTATTTCGTTTGAATTTTCATCATAAAATGAGATGTCTTCAACTTGTGATTCAATATCGTGGTAGCCTTTTTCTTGTATAAAGGTTAAAAATTCTCTTGCGTCTTCTGGATCGATTTCATAAAGAGGTTTGGCATCTTTATCAAGGCTTTCTAAAAATTTTTTTGACACATTGTCTAAGTATGGGTGTTTAGATGACGGTTCTGTCATAGTTCCTCCTTTTTTTATTATTGTTTATGAAGGTTTGTTTTTATAAATTGTCCGAAAGTCTTGAAAAATATTGGTCTATATAATAGCCAATCGGGTTATGGTATTGGTGAATATTTTGAGTAAATAATTGTTTGCTATGAAAAGACTACTTATTTTATTAACAATTTTACTGGTTGGAATTTCTGTTAACGCAGAAGAATGTAATGAACAAGTTTGCGCTCGTGAACATATGTTTTGTGAAAAGGGTGCATTATCTAATATGGTAACAGTTACAAACTTGCGAAATATAATATGTAAGGGTAATGCTTTTAAAGTTGCATTTTCTTGCAAGTTTTGGTCAGATTGTGCAAAAGCAGGTGACAGAATAAATTTTGATGTACCGGATGCGATTTATACTCAAGAAGGAACCCTGCTAATCCCTGCAGGTTCAAAAGTTGTTGCAACTGTTATCAGAATTGACAAACAAAGAGTTCCAAATAAAAACGCAAGAGTGTATTTAAATTTTGAATGTTTGATTTTCCCTGATGGTTCAGCTTATCAAATGTCCGCAAAACCTTTAACCAAAGACGGTTCGTTAAAAGAAGGGCCTTGGAATACCGCAGGAAAATTAACAGCTTATACTCTCGGACTTGGTATAGTTGGTGCAGGTGCAGGTACAGGTTTTGCATTCATTCCAAATCCTGCAAAATTGGGTGTCGGTTATGCAATTGGTATCCCTGTCGGTACAACTGTAGGTTTGATAACAGGGCTTGTTACACCCGGGTTAAAATATCACGCAAAAGCAGGTGAAATTGTGACTATTATACTGTGTGAAGACCTTGATTTACCGAAAAATTGCGAAAAGTAATTTCATTTTGTAATGCTTGTATAAATAAAATATTAGTGCAAAAATGAAGTTACTTAGCGGCATCGTCTAGAGGTTAGGATAGCAGATTCTCATTCTGTTGACACGGGTTCAATTCCCGTTGCCGCCGTTACTCAGGCTTTCAAGGCCTGTTTTTTGTTATAAAGAGTTTATGTAAATAAAAATGAAATCTCTCCAAATGCATCTTGGGCAAAAATCTAAACAAATGTAAAGATTTTAAAAAAGTGTAATTATTACAATTGTAGTATTAATTATTTAATAAAAATATGATTTTTAAACACTTTTCATATAATTAAAAAAACAAACTGCCCCAAATTTAAAATTTTTATGCTACAAATGTAGTATATTACCTAAAAAGCTTATTTTTAATGGCAAATACGGCTATTGACGAATGTCAAAAAAAATAGTACTCTCAAAAAAATACAAGGAGGTGTTTGCATGAGAATAAATCCTGTTCAAAATTATCATTACCCACATTACACTAATAACAAGTCGGCGACAGGTATAAAACCATCATCCCAATATTTTAATAATCCTGTGTCTATTGATTCTGAAAAAAATACAGCTTTTCCAGGATATCAATTTTATTCACCAATTAACTTTCGGGGAGTAATAAAAGCTTCACCTGCTCTATCTTTAGCCAAAAAAATCCCTTTAGAAGATCGTTTGGCTTCTGTTTTGCAAGTTTTAACACAAGGTGATGTTGTTATAATAGACAAAACTTTGAAAGCCGCTCAAAAAAGTCTGAAAGAAGTTGGCAATTCTTTCAATAATATTATTAAACGTATATTCTATATTGAAGATGATAATCTTCATGCATCCCTTGCATTTTTTAAAAATCATAATAATGAGTTAGAAGCTTTGAACACAAATAAATTTGGAATTGGATTGAGAAGTACTGATTCAATATACAAAATGCAACAAGGCGATAGTTTTTATGTGTTCCCAAATGATATGTTGATAGTGAATGATAAACAATTATTAATTAAAGATAAACCTTTAACTGATTTAAGTATGCAAAGAAATATATTTGTAAAAGCATTTGATTTTACTGAACAGGTTACTCCTATAATTAATCGTCAGAATCAAAAATCTATTTATTCAATTTTACAAAAGGCAACAACTAAAGGTAAAACTCTTACATTTGCTGATGTAGGCGGGCAAGACAATGTTATTTCCTCTTTGAAAAAAGGAATTTTATATCCGATAAAATATCCTGAAGCTTATAGAAATGCTTCTTTAAACCACGGGTATATATTGTATGGCCCTCCTGGAACGGGGAAAACTTTGATTGCCCAAGCACTTGCAAACGAGACAAATGCTTCATTTATTAAATTGAACGGTTTAGAAATGGAATCAAAATGGGTAGGTCAATCTGAAGAAAATTGGCGAAGACTTTTTGATACGGCAAAAGAAAACCAACCTTGTATTATTTTTATAGATGAATTTGATGCTGTTGCTAAAAAAAGAGGTGGAGCTGATGTTTATGGTGATAAAGTTACAAATCAACTTTTGACATTGATGAGTGATGTTGAAAAAAATGGAGATGATGTTTTTGTTATCACTGCAACAAACAGACTTGATATGTTAGATAGTGCGATTACTCGTTCAGGACGTTTTGGAAAGCATATCGAAGTAAAAGCTCCGGATACAAAAGACGGGGTATTGAAAATTTTTGATATTCATACAAAAAACAAACCTCTTGCAGATGATGTGAATAAAGAAAAACTTGCTGATGAATTGTTAAAATTAAAAACAACCGGAGCAGATATTTCTTTTATTGTTAATTCCGCACATGAGAATGCATTTGAAAGATCAGGTATTTATAAAAAGATGGAGAATGGAACATTAAGTTCTTTAGACATTGAAAATATGAGACTGACAAATGAAGATTTTCAACAAGCGATAAAGGAGGCTAATAAGAAAACTACAAGAACACCTATCGGATATCGTTAATTTGACAAAAAAAGGAGCTTAGAAACAAGCTCCTTTTTTACAGATTATATTTTTATCAAAAAGAATTTGCTGTCTTTCAGCGCTAGAACTTTGTGTTCTGTGTCTTTTTTGAACATTAAAATTTCACCTTTATCAACTTTGAATTTTTCTGCGTCAAAATGTAATTCAATTTCTCCGTCAAGAACATATACGGCTGCATCGCAAATTGAGGTGTGTGTATCAATGATTTCATTTTTTTTAATCGCAATGATAGACAAGCATTTGTTATCTTCTTCCATTAAAATTTCTCTTTTGAATTTTTCGTCTCCAATATCTACGATATCTTTTGCTTTTAGTACATTGTAAAACATTATGAAAACTCCTTTCCTTATTAAAATAAAATAAAAATTAAACAGAATAATTCCATAATAGGCTTAAATCTATGTGGTATAAAATTTTATTTTATGTTTTACTATAATCTTTGTTGTAGAGATTAACAGGAGATTAAAATATGTCAATGTTTTGTTTTCAATGTGAACAGACCGCACAAGGGAAAGCTTGTCAAATGGCACAGGGCGTTTGCGGTAAAAAAGCAGATACTGCAAATCTTCAAGATGAATTGACAAGTTGCCTTATTGAACTTGCAAATTGCAATGAAAAAAATGAAGATATCACAAAATTATTAATTGATGGGTTGTTTGTTACAATTACCAATGTGAATTTTGACAATAAATCTATTCAAAAATTTATTGATAAAGTTAAAGCACATATCAAATGTGATTTTGATTTTGATATCAAAACTGTTTGGGATTGTGATGAAGATATAAGAAGTTTAAAATCACTAATACTTTTTGGGCTAAAGGGTATGGCTGCATACGCCCATCACGCAAAAGTTTTGGGTTATAAAGATGAAACTGTGGATGATTTCTTTTACGATGCGTTAAAAGCAATTGCAAATGAAAATCAGCAGGATGAACTTGTTTCTCTTGTTTTGAAAACAGGTGAAATTAATTTGAAGTGTATGGAACTTTTAGACAGAGCAAATACTGAAACTTACGGCAAACCTGTTCCGACAAAAGTTACCACAAATATTGAAAAGGGACCTTTTATAGTTGTGACGGGGCATGATTTGCATGATCTTGCTTTGCTCTTAGAACAGATAAAAGATAAGGGGATAAATATTTATACACATGGTGAAATGTTACCTTGCCATGCTTATCCTGAGTTAAAAAAATATCCTCATCTCAAGGGAAATTTTGGTACAGCTTGGCAAAATCAGCAAAAGGAATTTGATAATCTTCCTGCTCCGATTTTGTTTACTACAAATTGTATAATGCCCGTAAAAGAAAGTTATAAAGATAGAGTATTTACAACATCAGTTGTTGATTATCCGGAATGCGTTCATATTGATGAAAATAAGGATTTCACGTCAGTTATTGAAAAATCACTTGAACTTGGCGGTTATAAAGAAGATATGGAGATGTCAGGGATTAACGGCGGCCAGGTTTTAACTGTCGGTTTCGGACATGATACTGTAATGTCTGTTGCAGACAAGGTTATTGATGCTGTTAAATCAGGCGCAATAAAACATATATTTTTAGTTGGCGGTTGTGATGGTGCAAAACCGGGTAGAAATTATTATACTGAATTTGTGAAACAAGCACCTAATGACACGTTAATTTTAACTTTAGCTTGCGGTAAATTCAGATTTAATGATTTAGACTTAGGTGAGATAAATGGAATTCCAAGATTGCTTGATATGGGGCAATGTAATGATGCTTATAGTGCGATAAAAGTTGCATTAGAACTTTCAAAAGCCTTTAATTGTTCGGTGAATGAACTTCCTTTATCTCTTGTCCTTTCTTGGTATGAACAAAAGGCCGTTTGTATTCTCTTAACCCTTTTATATTTAGGGATTGAAAATATTAGGTTAGGGCCGTCACTTCCTGCATTTGTTTCTGAGAATATCTTGCAATTTTTAGTTGAAAAATTTAAAATAAAACAAATCAAAACTCCTCAGGAAGATTTGAAAGAAATTTTAGGTTAACTAAAGGAAGGATAATTAAAAATGGAAAGAGACTGTAAAAATTGTATAAATTTTCGCAAAGCCGTTATGATTGGCTGCGGTTTTGTAGGCTCGGCATCTGTATTCAGTTTGATGCAAAGCGGTTTGTTTTCAGAAATTGTAATGATAGATGCTGATTTTGCAAGAGCAGAGGGGGAAGCTTTGGATATAAGCCATGGTGTCCCGTTTGCAAAACCTATGAAAATATATGCCGGAACTTATGATGATATCGAAGGAGCTTCTGTGATAATAATTACTGCAGGCGCAAACCAAAAACCGGGAGAGACAAGACTTGATTTGGTTCATAAAAATATTGAAATTTTTAAATCAATAATCCCTGAAATTAAAAAACGTAAATTTGATGGTATTTTGTTAATTGTATCAAATCCTGTTGATATCTTAACGACAGTTGCGCTCAAGCTAAGCGGTTATCCTGAAAATAGAGTTATCGGCTCCGGAACAGTTTTGGATACAGCTCGTTTGAAATATGCAATAGGTCAGCATTTGAATGTTGATAGCAGAAGTGTTCATGCATTTATAATAGGAGAACATGGTGACAGCGAAATCGCTGCTTGGAGCAGTGCAAATATTTCAGGAGTTCCTTTATCTAAATTCTGTGAAATGCGTGGACATTTTAACCACGATGAAGCCACAGACGAAATTGGAGAAACAGTAAAAAACAGCGCTTATGAAATAATTTCACGTAAGAAAGCTACATATTACGGAATTGCGATGTCGGTAAAACGTATATGTGAAGCAATTGTTCGTGATGAAAAATCTATATTGCCAATATCCGCAATGATGCATGGTGAATACGGAATAGAAGATGTAGCCTTGAGTATGCCTGTAATTATCGGTAAAAATGGAGCAGAAAACCACATACCTTTACAATTAAGTGCAGATGAAACTAAAAAATTACAAGATTCTGCAAATATTTTAAAAAATATTTTAAAAGAAAACGATATTTAGTGAAATTTGCATACTATAAATAATTAAAAAGAGGATTAGGAAAAATCCTATCCTCTTTTTATTTACCCGAGATATAATTTTTCTTGGATTTGCTCCACGCTCGTAAAGTTTCGCTTATCGGACTTCGTCCGAGTCGGCTTATTTTACTCGCTATCCGGATTAGCTCACTATGTTCGCGCCATCCGTACGCAAATCCGCCGAACGCAAAAAGGCTTATCTCATCGCTATCACAAGCAAAATAAAAAGAGGATTAGGAAAAATCCTATCCTCTTTTTATTTACCCGAGATATAATTTTTCTTGGATTTGCTCCACGCT
>CALVGY010000051.1 GCA_944327215.1 Candidatus Gastranaerophilales bacterium
TTAGATACAGTTGAATTGGTTATGGCTTTCGAAGAAGAATTCGGTTGCGAAATTCCTGATGAAGAAGCTGAAAAAATTCAAACAGTTCAAGACGCTGTTAACTACATTGATGCTCACAGCAAATAAGAAATTAAGCGTTTGACGCTGACAAAATAATTTTATGCGGGGGCGAAAATTGAATATTAATTTTCCCCTCGTATATTTATTAAAAGATAGTTTTAAAAAGGTAAAGAGATGACAAAGAGAAGAGTAGTTATCACAGGACTTGGCGCTGTAACACCTTTCGGTGTCGGTGTTGATAAATTTTGGAATAGTCTTGTAGAAGGAAAAAGCGGAATAAGTACGTCAGAACTTATTGATGTTTCAAAACACGTTGTAAAAATATCCGGTGAAGTGAAAAACTTCAATCCGGAAGAATATCTGGATCCTAAAGAAGCTAAAAAAATGGATAGATTCATTCAGTTCGCAATGATTGCTGCTGATGAAGCTATTAAAGATGCAAAACTGGAAGAAGTTAAAGATGTTGATCCTTACAAAATCGGTGTTATGGTTAGTTCTGCTGCCGGCGGTTTCAGAACTTTTGAAGATAATCACGTTAGAATTTTGGAAAAAGGTCCTAACAAATGCTCTCCGTTTACAATTCCTATGATGATTGTGAATATGGCATCAGGCAGAATTTCTATGAAATATGGTTTTAAAGGATTAAACAAAGTTGTTGTTTCAGCTTGTGCAACAGGTACACATACTGTTGGTGATGCATTCCGCTCAATCCAGTATGGTGATGCTGATATTGTTGTTGCAGGTGGTTGTGAAGCTACAATTTGTGACGTTGGTATTGGAGCTTTCTCTAGTGCAAGAACTTTATCAAAACGTAATGATGAACCAACTAAAGCTTCTCGTCCTTGGGATGTTGACAGAGATGGTTTTGTTATGAGTGAGGGCGCCGGTGTTCTTATTTTAGAAGAATATGAACATGCTAAAAAACGTGGTGCTAAAATTTACGGTGAAATCGTAGGATATGGCCAAACTGCCGATGCTTATGACGTTGTAGCTCCGGATCCGGAAGGTCAGGGTGCAACTCATTCTATGCAATTTGCACTTGAAGATGCAGGTTTGAAACCTGAAGATGTTGATTATATCAACGCTCACGGTACAAGTACAGGTTTGGGCGATATTGCTGAATCTAAAGCTATTGAAGGCTTGTTTGGCGATAAAGAAGCTAATAAAAACTTGTTAGTAAGTTCAACAAAATCAATGCACGGTCACTTGTTGGGTGCAACCGGTGCTGTTGAATGTATCGCTTGTGTAAAAGCTATTAATGAAGGTATTGTTCCTCCGACTATCAACCTTGATAATCAAGATGAAAAAGTTGGAAACCTTGATTATGTACCTCATAAAGCAAGAAAAGCACCTGTTCATGTAGCATTGTCAAATTCATTCGGATTTGGCGGACAAAACGCTTCTGTTGTTATAAGAGACGTGAAATAAGTTATAATTAAAATAAATTTTGATACGATTGCTTTGATTAATTTTCAGGCAATCGTATTTTTTATTTCGTTTTCTGATAATTGATCTAAATCGTGAGACAAAGTTTCAATTTTGTTTTTGATAATTTTTACAAAAGTACTTGCTCTGTCTGCTATAACTGTTTCATTAATGTAATTTTCAAGATATTCATTTAAAATAATACAAAGCTGATGTATTTCATAGCAGTCCATGTAACAGTCGTCTATATGTTTCATTTAATATTCCTTGGTTAATATAATCTGTTTAAAATAACAAATATCTGTTAAATAAAACAAATATAATATATTAATTAACACTTTTTGTCAAATATATTATGATTTATTTTATGGAAATAAATATCAGAAATTATATTAAATCTTTATTATCATTAAACGGAGTTACACTGTCTGAGATTGCAAATAAGCTTTCTGAAAGAACCGGTAAACAATATACGCTTGACAGCTTAACTGGAAAGCTAAAGCGTGAGAGTTTTTCGTTGAAAGAAGCTTTTATTTTAGCAGATATTTTAGGATATGAGCTAAAGTTTATTAAAAAATAAATATTTTTTAGTCTTCAATTAATACTCTATCAAGGCAGGCTTTTGGTGAATATTGCCATTCACGGAAAGTTATACGTTTTACTTTGTAGCCTGAACGTTCTATAATTGCCTGTTTTTTCATATTAGAAATGTGAGATTTAATTTTGTCATCCAAGCCGTCAATTTCGATTACAAACTTGTCATCTACAAGCAAATCGGCACTCAAGCCTGCAATATCAGCTCCTGCTACTACTCTATGGTCAAGTTCTCTTATTTTTTCTGCAACTTCACGTTCCAGAGAATTTTTGTATATGTTTTCATCAATTTCTCCTGATAGCATTGCTTGTTTTCTATCTTGGTATAATTGCATATATGATACATAGTTTCTGAAATGTCCTTCAGGAAGTTCGCGAGGATTGCGTGAAATGAAGTTTATAACCTTGTTTCTGCCTCTTGTAATTGCAACATTAAATAAGTTTGGTTTTTGTAAGAAAATCAAACTTTGGTTAAAGCTGTTATCTGCAATTGCCCAAGAAATTAGCATGATATCGCGTTCATCACCTTGGAAGGTGTGAGCTGTACCGATTTCTATTTGGTGTTTTTTAATCATATAATCTGACAGAACTTTTGAAACAGAAACTTTCAATTGTTCAACTTGAGCTCTGAATGGTGAAATTATACCGACAGATACAGGGTTGTCAGGATTTTTGCGTTCGTCTTCGATAATTATTTCATGTAAGCGTTTTACTAAAGCTTCGATTTCAGGCAAGTTTCTGGTTGCGTCAAAATCAACTTTTCCGTCCAATACTTCTACAAGTTCCAAAACATTCTCATCCGGTCTGTCTTTACGCATTACACGAATTCTGTCGTTATAAAATTCGTGGTTTGAGAAATTTATAATTGGCGGAAGGCTTCTAAAATGTTCGTCAAGCATTACTGAATTCATTGAATAGTAATCTGCCAGATCAAACATTGAATTTGTTCTGAAACGCCACATAAGCTGGTATTTGTCAGGAATTCCGTATTGGCTCAAGAATGACTGTTCTTTTGCTTTTTCCAAGAATGAAAGGTGCGGCAATTGTTTGTCATCACCTACAATTACGGCACGTTTCGCACGGAAAAGTATTGGGAAGCAGCTTGCGATATCACATTGGGATGCTTCATCTATGATTGCAACATCAAACATCCCGGGTTTTAGAGGCAATGAATCTGATACTGCATAAGTTGTTACACACCAGCATGGGAAAGCTTCTAATAGTGGTTTAAAATCTTCTTCTTCCAAGATGTTTGTTTGAAGACGTTTTCTGTTTGTAACTAGAGATTTTGCATGAACTTTTAATCTTCTGCGTTTGTTTTCATCTCTCAGCAAGCTTTTCAGAGCTTCTCTGCGTCTATTTTTCAAAATGTTTATGGCAAGTGTTTTTTGCTTGCGTTTCATTGTGCGAATTTGTTCTGATAGCATATGGAGATTGCCTGTTTTTTGAATATCAGCTTCAATTTTTCTTAAGGACCATTCCATATTGGCAAAAGCAAGTTCTTGTTTCAGTCTGCCCAAATTTTCGTAATCAACGTCAAAGTCTTTTAAATTAAGTATTTTTTTCAATTGTCCAAGACTTGTGAAGTTTGCAATTTTGGATATAAAACCTGCTTTTTCCATATTGCTTTCAAGAATTTTTATAATTCCGGCAATAATATCTATTTCGCCTTTTTTAAGACTTTTTTTGATAAATTCTTTTTTCCCTAAGATTTTTTCTTGTTCTTCGACTTCCAATAACTTGTCATGCCAATCTTTTTCAAGTTTAATTATGGTTTCTGATTTTACTTCCATATTTTTGAGCATATCAAGATGGTCTTTCATATCTTTTGTGTCGACAAGCAAGATATCTTCTACATCTTCATCTAAATCAGCATTTTGGGAAAGTAAATTATTTAATTCTTCGCTAAGCTGTCTTTGGTAATTCAAACGTCCTGCTCTTAGCGCCATATGGCTTGCTCCAAGATCGTTTAGACGTTCTGCAACAACATCAACGGCTTTGTCCATTCTAGATGCAACCAGAACTGTTTTTCCGTTTGCAACCAAGTGAGCTACAAGGTTTACGATTGTTTGTGATTTACCTGTGCCAGGAGGGCCTTGTACCGCTACAAATTTGCTGTTATCAATATTTTTGATTACTTGAAGCTGGCTGTCACTTAGTGATAGCGGAGTGATTGGGTAAAAATCAGTTATTTTATTCATATCTTTGAGTGGGACTGATTTTTCTTTGCTTTGTGCATATTCTTCGTTAATTATATTTAAAGCAGTTTCTCTATATACGCCTGATGGCTTTTCTGCAATTTGAGTTAATTCATGTAATACGCCTGCTGTTACTGATGGACGTTTTGTTAATATAATTGCACTTTGATATGTAACGGCAATTTTTTCAAGCTTCATTTTCTGTTTAGCTTGCTCATTTTCTTCTTCTTCAATAATTTCGTCTAAATTTTCGCCGTCAATTTTTTCTTTATAAAAATCTTTTGATTTTGAAACGTTATCATCTTCTTTATAATCCCCTATATTTTCGGCAATTTCTATTTCTGGGACAAGTGATTTTAGTGTAGTTAAAAATATATCGAGTTTTTCTTTTGTAATCGGAAGATCAGGTACTACATCCAAAATCCCTTCAAGAAGCAAATCTACTTCATCTTCATCATCATTTTTTCGCATAAGAGCAGCTAGTGCTCCTGTATTTAGCGATAGCACTTCATCAAGCGGTAAACAGTTTATATTAACTCCGTTGCGTTCAAGTTTGCAGGGCATGTATAAAAGCGGGGTTAAAAATTCGTTTTGTCTTTTTGATTTTGAACTTTTGCCTACCAAGAATAAGTAGCCATAAATCAGGTATTTATCCTTTTGGCCTAAATCGCTTTGAATCATTAATTCTGTAAGCTTTGGGTCGCTCCCGTCAAGAGAAATATATTCAGCACCTATTGAAAATAATTGCTCTTCTCCTTTTAGGAAAATCCATTTGTTATCTTTATCACCTTTAAGGTTTCTGAATGTAGAGCTTTTTACCTCTTCTCTTACGCAGTCGTGAAGATATTGGCTTAATTTTTTTATAAAACTGTTATTGAATGCTGAATTTATTGCGCGTGAAGCTTCTTGTAGCATGTGTTCTCCTTATTATAGATTTTCAGATGTCCAGAAGGCAAGAAGGCAGGCTGTTTACAAAAGTTATTCTAGTACGTAGAACTGATAACAGCTTGACCTCATGACATCTTGTCATCCAGTCTTCTATTATCTTGTTTATTTATACATTTTACGCTAAAATGCTTGATATGAACATCATCAATATAAAGGATACTTCAAATAAATTGTTTTATATCGGCGGAGTTGTCCGTGATGAACTTTTGGGGCGAGAATCTTTTGATATTGATATAACATACGTCGGCAACGCTATTGAATATTGTTCTAAGTTCGGTGAGGTTATTCAGGAAAATCCTGATTTTGGAACTATAAGAGTAAATGTTGGCGGAAGGGAAGTTGATTTTGCATCTACCAGATCTGAAAGTTATCCTAAAAAAGGGCATTTGCCTGTAGTTGAAAAAATAGGGTGTTCATTGAAGGAAGACGTTATGCGTCGTGATTTTACAATAAACGCTCTTGCAAAATCCGTTACAACAGGCGAAATTGTCGATTATACAGGCGGACTTGAAGATTTGAAAAATAAGAAGCTGAAAGTTTTGCATGATGAAAGTTTTATTGATGATCCGACAAGAATTATCAGAGGTTTAAAATTTTCAATCCGTTTTGGCTTTGATTTGGATGAACATACAAGAAGGTTACAGCAGGAATATTTAGCTGATATAAATTATGATATGAGCTATAAAAGGCTTAAAAAAGAGCTTATCGAAACTTTTAGTCTTAATTCTCAGGAAGCTTTTGAAAGGTTTATAAATGAAAATATTTATAAACTTGTAACTGAAAATGATGTTGGAATTCCAAAGGTAAATATAGAAAAACTCATAAATGATTACAAACCTGAATATGTATGGATTGTTTATGTCGGTGTGTTGAGGGATTTATCAAAGCTTCCTTTGACAAAAATTGAACAAAAAATTCTTGACGATATCCCAAACAAAATTTTAGAAGATAATTTTGAAATTTACAAAACATTTGAAAATACAAAGCTTGAAACGGTTCTTTTGTATGGGATTTTGTATGATGAAAAAATTGCACGCCATTATCTTGAAGAATTAAAACAGATTAAGATTTCTATTACAGGAAAAGATTTACAGAAGCTTGGGATTGCGCCATCTCCAAAATATCAGCAAATTTTTGATGAAGTATTAAAACAAAAATTAAAAAATCCTAAAATGAGAAAGCAAGATGAAATTGAAATTATAAATTGTCTACGTTTTTAACAGTTTCTTTAACGTATTGTTTAACCGCAGGAGTTATTAACAAATCAGGTTCTGCGGCTGTGAATTCATCCAAAACAGTAATTCCGCGTTTGGGATTTCCGCTTTCTACATACAAAAGTCCTATCATAACTTTGTTTAATGGATTTTTCCCATTTCTGTATTCGTTAATTTTTGAAGATACAAGCCCCAATGCTTTATAACATTTTGCGAGATCTTTATAATACTGAAAATTAAGGCTGAATTGCTTTACGGCATCTTCGTAAGGTTTTCTAGCCATATCAGGATAACCTATTTTCATATAGGCATCGCCAAGATTTTTGTAATACACTGCGGTTGCTTGAGCAGAAGGACTAAGACTTATTGCAATTTTGAACTCCTGAATCGCTGCATAGTAACAGTGTTCATCCAAATAGCGAAGTCCCATATTATTATGCAAGTATGCGTTTTTTGTCGCATCAATTACATATACATCTGGTTTTTTGTATCCGGATGTTATAAAGCTCAATAACATTAAAAGTAGTAATAATCCTTTTTTCATACTTATTAATTTAATTGAAAATTACATTAAATCAAGTTCAAGACCTTCATATGCGAATAGAATATTATCATCTTTTTTGTAATTTTCTTTTATCGCGTTTAATTTTGCATCATCATAACCCGGATCATAGTGGAAAAATACAAGTTTTTTGGCATTTGATTGATTTTTTGCTTCCACAGCCATCTCAAATGTTGAATGGCCATAACCTTGTTTAGGTGTGTATGGATCCATGTAATCTTCTGTTGTGTATTGTGAATCGTGGATTAAAAGATCACAATTACGGGCAAAGTTAACAAGTTTTTTATCCCCGCCAGGGTAACTTTCTTTGTCTGTTGCATAGACAAGGGTTTTGTTTTTGTAAGAAATTTTGTATACCAAAACGCCTTCCTGCGGATGTGCATAAGAACGATAGCAGGTGATGAGAACGTCATCTTTTTTTACTTTTGTATCATTTTCATTTTCAATTCTTTTGATAATAGGTTCTTCTCCCTCGCGAAGAATAATTCCTTCTGTTTCAGTTATATCTTGAATGTTTAAATTCCCTGCAATATCTCCTAAATCAAGCGGAAAAGATTTGCCGAACAAAAGCTCTGCAAGTTCATCGGATAAACTTTCATTGTAATTTACATTCCCGAAAACGTTTATACAAGAAGATGGGATATGAAGCGGTCTGAAAAATGTAAAACCGTGTAAGTGATCTTGGTGAATGTGAGAAATTAGAACAGTTGCTTTTATTGGAGTTCTTTCAGATGCCGTTAAGCCTGAAGATATATAATCTTTTATAAGCCTGTTTCCTATATCTATCAAACCTGTTCCTGCATCAAGAATAATAAGATGCCCGTTAACATTTACTTCCACACAAGAGGTATTTCCGCCGTACTCTAAAAAATCTTTGTTTGCCATTGGATAGCTGCCTCTTACCCCTCTAAATTTTACATTAAATTCGCTCATATTTTTATCCTTCTTTAATTTTCAGTGTATAATGCAAAAACAGAATTTTTAATTGTAGCGGTACGCTCTTTTTCTCACGATGTCCTAAAAAGTTTCACTAACTTTCGAGGTGACGGGTGGAGCGGCACGCTCTTTTTTCCACGATGTCCTAAAAAGTTTCATCAACTTTCAAGGTGACGGGTGGAGCGGCACGCTCTTTTTTCCACGATGTCCTAAAAAGTTTCATCAACTTTCAAGGTGGCGGGTGGAGCGGCACGCTCTTTTCCCCACGATATCCTAAAAAGTTTCACTAACTTTCAAGGTGGCGGGTGGAGCGGCACGCTCCTATTTTTTTATTGTGATTGTTGCATTTTGATCATTTTCTGTTCCTGTATATACGCTTGTTCCAAATATTAACATTTTAGCAAGTTTTTGAATATTTTTTAACCCTGTTTCTTTATTTTCAATATGGAAAACAACTTTATTTCTGTAATTTGTGACAGTTACCATTCTGAAAGCATTCGGGTAAGTAACCATAGAAGGGCAGCTTACGTACAAAATATTTCCTTTTTGTGTGATTTTAGCTCCGTGATAGTGACCTTGAAATACTCCTATCGGGTTATCATATTTTGCCAGAATATCTTCCATTTTATATGCATCCAATAATCTGTGGTTTGGGCTTACGTATGGCTCAAGCACCGGAATATGCATAAAAATTAGAACAGTATCTTTTTGAGAATTTTTAAGTTCGTTATCAAGCCAGTTTAACTGTTCATCACCAAGTCTTCCGTTGGATGTTAGTCTGTCTCTTATAATTGTATCTAAAACTATTACTTTGAAACCTTTTTGCGGACTAAATGAATAGTAACTCTTTGTAAATTTATAGTTTTTATTGTACTTATTAACCATTTGCATATAAACAGATGGGGTTAAATATCCGCCTTGCATTGTGTCATGGTTGCCGAATGCAAAATACCAAGGGGCGTTTAATTTTTCTGTATGCGGCAAAAATGCACTTAATTCTTTTTCAAATGCTTTGTCTACTAAATCCCCTGTAAACATTACAAATGAAACATTTGGGGTGTTGTTTATTTGTTCAATTGCATCGTCTAAAAGTTTTGGAGATTCTCCAATCATTTTATATGTAGTGTTATTTGTTCCTGTGTAATAGTGTACATCGCTAACTTGTGCGAATTTGAGAGAAGATGTACCTATGCTGTAACCTTGTACTCCTATTAACATTAATGCGGCAAGAATTATTGAAATTGTCCAATTCTTAATTCTTGACATTGTTGTTTCTTTTTTTATTACGTGTTTTCTTATTTTTCTTGTCATTGTTTTTCCATTTTTGATTTTATTTCATTATACTTTGTATTTAGAGTATTGTCTTCCTCAGAGAGTATGATTGCTTTATCTAAATTTAGCAATGCATTTGCATAATTGTATAGTGCATAATCGCACAAACCAAGATATTTGTAAACTTCTGATGTTTGAATATTTTTTGATAGAACGATTAATTTTTCCTTGGCTGTTTCATAATCTCCTTTTGCATAAAGAATTTTGGCTTCTGTCAAAAGGTATGTCATATTTTCTTCTATTTCAAGAGCTTTTTTTATGTCATCTTGAGCTTGAGTAATATTGCCCAAGTTAAGATTGTATTCTGCTCGAAGGGCATAAGCTAAACTTGAATTTTTGTTATAAGAAAAATATTTGTTAATTGATGAAAGAGCGTTTTGATAATCATTTATATGCGAGTAACTTTGCGCAAGTCCTAAATAGCTTTGTGCGTAATTCGGTTTTAGATTGATGGCTTTTTTATAATAGTCAATTGCATTTGTCCAATCTCGGTTATTATAATTAAAGTCTGCAAGCAAATAGCAGGACCAAAAATCATTTTGGGTAGAAGAAAGAGCTGAAACAAATTTGTTTTTATCCCCTTGCTGTTTTGCTATAAATGCTTGATTAATATTTTTGTTGTTTGTAGAAAGGTATGATTTCGCTTGCGGGTTTGTAATTCTTAAAATGACATTTTTTAATGAAATTGCATCATAATTAGATGGTTCTATTTCTAAAATCTTGTTAAGATATTCTGTTGCTTCTTTATATTGTCCGGAAGTTACATAGTTTGATGCTATATCAAAATAGTCTTCAACAATTTCGTTTGCTAAGACAAAATTGCAAGAGAACATCAAACATAAAACTAAAATAACCGCTTTCTTCATATACAAAATTATAACATAATTTCATTTATATGTATGAATTATTTAAAGTTCTACAAAATTTTAGCCGATAAGATAAATATGTTTAAAAATCTTTTTGCAAACCCAATGGAACATAAGAATATTCCAAAACAGATGTTACCATCTTATGTAAAAGAAGATGGTACAAAAGTCTATGAGATGGATGAGCCTGTCGGACATATCGTGTGTGAAGTTAGTCCTGATAAAGTTTATATTTCAAGGACATACAATCATAAAGGGCAACTAATTTCTGAATATGCACGTGATAGAAATTTGGAAATTGGTCGTCAATATGATGAATTTGACAGAATATCTTTGCAAGTTGACGTTGTGTATGATGAAAATAATGTTCAGGCCATGAGAAAAGAATATACATTTTCTTATTATGACGGCGGGGCAAAAAAGTCTGAAAGCGTAACGGAATATCCTGCTGATATTACAAATGTTTCTATGTTTGATGAACAAGGTAATATTACTGAAAGGTATGAACAAAGAGGTTCTGTAAAAACTTGGTTTGATAATACAGGTAAACCGATTAAACGTGAAATTGACAGAGGCTCAGGTGGTATTATTACTGAAGATTTGACTAATAAATAACAAAAAAGATTATTTTTATTAGAAATACTCTTTTTTGTTCTATAGGTTAAATTTAAAATTCTAAATATTCATTGCTTTTAGAATTTCTGTCATGTCTACAGAAGTCTTTTTAACATCTGAATTAGAATGTTTAATTGCATTATCAGGATCTTTTAATCCGTTTCCTGTTAAGATACAAACAATTTTTGAACCTTCTTTTACTTGATCTTTTACTTTAATCAATCCTGCAACAGATGCAGCGCTTGCAGGTTCTGCAAGAACTCCTTCTGTTGACGCAATTAGTTTGTATGCTTTTACAATTTCTTCATCAGTTACGCAGTTTATCATACCATTGCTTTCATCTCTTGCGGCTTCTGCAAATTTCCAGCTTGCAGGGTTTCCGATACGGATTGCAGTTGCAATGGTTTCTGGTTTGAATATTCTTTCGCCTTTGACAATTGCTGCAGCTCCTTCTGCTTCAAAGCCCATCATTTTTGGTAAGTTAGGAATTTTGCCTGCGTTGTACCATTCTTTGTAACCTTTCCAGTATGCGGTAATATTGCCAGCATTTCCGACTGGTATAAAATGATAGTCAGGAGCTTTTCCCAGTGCGTTACAAATTTCAAATGCACCTGTTTTTTGACCTTCTATTCTGTATGGATTAACTGAATTTACAAGGGTAATCGGGTAGTTATCAGAAATTTTTCTTACCATTTCCAAGGCTTCATCAAAATTCCCTTGAATAGCAATAATTTCAGCCCCATACATCATTGCTTGAGATAATTTGCCAAGTGCGATATATCCGTCAGGGATTAATACAAATGTTCTCATTCCTGCTTTTGCACCGTAAGCTGCAGCTGATGCTGACGTGTTGCCTGTAGATGCGCAGATAATTGCTCCTGCCCCTGATTCTTTTGCTTTAGATACTGCCATTGTCATTCCGCGGTCTTTAAAGCTGCCTGTAGGATTGCACCCTTCAAATTTTAAATAAATTTCAGCGTCAAGTCCTATTTTTTTAGCTAAATTTTCAGCTTTAATTAACGGAGTATTACCTTCGTTTAATGTTATAACAGGTGTTCTATCTGTCACCGGCAGATATTCTCTGAATGTATTGATTAACCCTTGATAGTACATACTTCCTTCTTTCTTTATAAAAATTTTTAATATTTTATATGAATATTTTTGTCAGAACTGTTCAAAAAATTATTTAATTCTTTAACTATCTCTTCTGCTTTATATTCATAGCGTGAGCTTGCTGAGAAAAATTTTTGTTTTTCTCCGTTTTTTGTCGATGCATAAATATAATATTTCAGCAAATTTTTTCTTTTAATCCGAGCTTGATCTGGGGAACTTGCATTGAAATAATTCCAAAGTTTAAAAATATCAACAGAACTTGAAACGTAAAATTTGCTTATTTTATCTAAATTTACTTTTTTTTCTTTTACAGTATGCCCGAACAAATTTTCTTCAATAACTTGGCACCCTGAATATGATGAACATCTTAAATTGGATTTTGTGATTTTATAGTTACAAAACAAAAATACAACTATTACAAGAAGTACAATAACCAACGTATTATTAAAAGTTAAATTTTGTTTGTTGTTTGACACTTTTACTCCTAATTATTTTATTACACTTGAACTCTTATTAGATTGTTTATTTTGTTCCCGTCTTGTACAATTTGTTTTATTGCATTTTGCATGTTTTCTTCTTTAACAAGTTCTGTAATAACCGTAATATCTGCTGTATTATCTTCAGACACACAACGTTGTACAATACTTGCAAGACTTATATTGTTGTTTGCACAAATCGTTCCAATCTTGCCTATTACACCTTTGTTGTTTTTTGCATTTATTGAAATATAGTATTTATTTATAGTTTCTGAAATGTCAAGCATGCGTGCTGCTGAATTATGTTTGCATCTCATCATCGGAAGAATGTAATCTGATTTACCGATTTCTGCAGCGATTGCCAGAATATCGCCTATGACTGAACTTGCTGTTGGGAATTCTCCTGCCCCTGGACCTGAAAGGGTTATGCTTCCAACCGGGTGACCTTTTAGCATAACAGCATTGGTTACATAGTCAATATGAGCAAGAGTTGATTTTTTGGAAACAAGCATTGGATGTACTCTTACATCTGCAAAGCCGTTTTCATCTATATTAGCTGAGGCGATAAGTTTAATTTTGTATCCTAAATCGTTTGCTGCTTCCATATCTTTGGAGCGGATTTTTGTAATACCTTCTCGGTAAACATTTTTTATATCAATTCGTTTGTTAAATGTGATTGATGCAAGAGTTGCGATTTTATATGCGGCGTCAAACCCTTCAACATCGCCTGTAGGGTC
>CALVGY010000052.1 GCA_944327215.1 Candidatus Gastranaerophilales bacterium
CCGATTTCTCTTTCACCAACGCCGATATCTCCAGCAGGCACGTCAATATCTTGCCCTATATGTCTTTGTAATTCTGTCATAAAACTTTGGCAAAATCTCATAATTTCTGCATCGGATTTACCTTTAGGGTCGAAATCACTTCCACCTTTCCCGCCGCCTATTGGAAGCCCTGTCAGAGCATTTTTAAAAATCTGTTCAAATCCTAAAAACTTTATAATACTTTGATTTACACTAGGATGGAATCTCAATCCGCCTTTGTATGGGCCAATAAGACTGCTGAATTGAACTCTATAACCTCTGTGGACAACAGTTTGTCCGTCATCTTTAACGTAAGGGACTCTGAATGTTATTATTCTTTCCGGTTCAATCATTCTTTCTAAAAGTGCAATTTTTTCAAATGCCGGATGTTTGTTGATTACCGGTTCAATTGTTGTCAAAACTTCTTCTACAGCTTGGAGATATTCTGTTTCGTATAAATTTTTTTCTTTAACCCCATCTAATACTTTTTTAATATATTTATTCATAAACACCTTCTTTTTTTTGTAAAGAATTTTAACATATTATTTAGTTATATGCAATTGCTTTTTAATAAAAATCAGGTATAATATGACATATAGTTTTTGTAAGGAGTTTAATTATGTTTGAAAGATTTGAAAAGTTACAAATGGTGTGGTTGGCTATAATATTGTCAGTTGGCCTTGTTGCTGCCGTTAAAGTAGGTACAAATACAATTGCAAAAGATAGTATTACGGTTACCGGATCAGCTTATGAAGTTGTAAAATCAGATTCCGGACGTTTAGAAATAGAATTAAGTGCAAGAAAAGCTGATAAACAAACTGCGTATAACACAGTAAAAAATCAATTACCAGTTGTTATGAAATATCTTTCTGACAAAGGTATAAATGATATTGAGGTAAAGGCTGCAAATGGCTATTATACTTATAAATATACGGCAAATGGTAATATGACAAATGATATTGCATATTATAATTTATCTCAGTTGGTTGTAATAAAATCTGATGATGTTGAAAAGATTAAGAAAATATCAACAGATATTCAACAGTTATTGGACAAAGGAATAGATGTTTCAGTTAGATCCCCTGAATATTTTTATTCAAAGCTCGGAGATTTAAAAGTTAAATTATTGCAAGATGCTACAACAGATGCAAAAGATAGAGCTACTGCAATGTTGAAAGCAACTCATAACAAACCTGGTAAAATTCAATCTGTCCGTATGGGAGTTTTTCAAATAACCCCTGTTGATTCAACAAATGTTTCAGATATGGGAATTAATGACACAACAACTGTAGATAAAAAGGTTACAGCAGTTGCAAACGTTGTATTCCGTATAAAATAAAGGGTAATAAATTATGAAAAAGATTTTGTCAGTATTATTATTATTTTCATTTGTTTCTCCTGTTTTTGCGATCGCACCTCCCGATGCTTCAATAATTCAGGTTCATGATATGCAAATGATAAATCAACAAAGATTTCGTCAGGAAGTTTTAAATGATTATAATGATGTCGAAACGGAGAAAGCAAGATTTGAACAAAAAAATGAACCCAAACAACCGCTAGTTAATAAGCTTTTTAACAAGAAAAAGTTTGTTGAAGAAAACGGAGAAATAAAAATCCAAAGTGATGATGATATTTCAAATTAATTGCTCATTCCGGCTCTATATCCGCACCAGCTGAAAATTGCAGGCAATAATTTATCAACATGCAATTTTTTAGCAATTGGAATTTTTGCTAATATAAGTACACCTAAGGCATCATCAACGTTTGCTATGGAATCTTTTATGGTTAGTTTCCTATCAGGAACTATATCTTGCGGATCGTTTATTTTATTGGATATAGCAGCACCAATATGCATTCCTGCAAACAGTCCGACAAATGTTCCTGCAATTTTGAATGCATTGTTGTTTATAGCTTTAAATTTATTGCTTAATTTAAACAAACCTCCGCATATTAATGTAGGAACAGTGGCATTCATGAATTGGAAAACTCCTTCATTGAGTTTTTGTTTCGCATGTTCTTTTTCAGCAAGCATTCCTGCTGCAGTCCCACCTGCAATAGCACAGGTACTTGTTACTATAAGTTCTTTTATACCATATTTTATTTGGTATAATTTTACATTTTGTTTTTTTGCAATTAGCGCCATTGGTATCAATGTTCCAGCAATAGCGCCTGCTGTGACTTTACATTTAAGCGGGGTTTCAGATTCTTCTGAAGTTATTTTTCTGTGATACCGGTAAGTTCTTATATCATATTCAACTTTGTTTCCTGAAACAGGGTGAAGCATAAAAATAGTTCCTTCTTCTTTAATATTCTACCATATTAATGTCCGAGAATTAAAATTGTTGCTGAACCTATAAGAATTATTAAGGAACCTGCCAATTTTTTTAATAAATTATTTTCTTTAAAAAGTTTATATCCAAGAATTACATTAATAATAATCGAGATTTGAAATAGAGAAAGAGCATAGCCGACATTCATATTTTTGAAAACATAAGCTGTTGTGAATGTCATAAGCCCAAAGCATAAAGCAGTTAGAACGTAATATATAGAAAGTCTTTTATTAGTTTTTTTCAAATGTTCTTTGGTAAATAATTTTAAAGTGACAAAAGAAAATATTCCGCCAAGAAAACTTGAAACGATAAAAGAAGTCATAACTGAAGAAAGTATTATAACCTTTTTTATAAAAACGGCTTCTATTGCGGAGAATACAAGAGCATAAATTCTGTATTGTATATCTTTTTTTAGAAAAACTCTTGGATCTGCACTGTCAAAAATAAAATATGAACCAAATATAATTAAGGCGATGCCTATAATTCCATAGATATTTGGAAATTCGTGAAGAATAAATATTCCAAAGATCATTCCAACAATCGCTTTATAAGAATTTATAGGCCCTAATACTGATAATTCTCCTGTTTGAAGAGCCAAAACCATAAAACAATTACATATTGTTCCGCATATCCCGCCTAAAATTGCATATTTCCAAAAGACTAAATTAAAATGAGAAAAATCTACAAAAAATAACATTGGCAGAGATACAATGCTCAGCAGTGAATAGTTGACAAAATTTACATAAACTGGATTTTCCCCTTCTACAGTCAATTTCTTTTGAAAAACATTACTTAGGGAATTTGAGAATACTCTTAAAAGAATTGCTCCGATGTTTAGTAAGACTTGCATAGTCTTATTATAGCAAAAAATAAAGCCCGAATTTGAATTAATTCGGACTTTATTTTTTATATATTATGTTTTATTTATTGCATACCTAAAAGGTTTTTCAATTTTTCAATGAAATTGTATTTGCCTTCAGGAGCGTTAACAGTACCGTTCATTTGAGCTTCTTTAGAACCTGTGTTAACGATTTTTACTTCTGCATCATTTGTGATAGTACTATCTTTTGTGATATTTAGGCCTTCGCCTTTGTTAGAGATAATTACAGAAGATCCTGTATTTGTAATATCAGCTGATACATTCATATCACCTTTGTGGTTAACCAGTGCAGATTGAACACCATCTTCGTTAGTGATAGAACCTGCAAAGTCTAAACCGTCATTACCTGTGATATTTTTGATTAAGATGTTGCCAGAACCATCAACTGCGAAGTTTTGAGAAGCTGTTAAGCCTGTACCGTTTTCTCTGGAAGCAGCGTATGTGTAATCACCGCCATTGTTGTGAATTTTACCGCCAAGATATAGGTGGTTTGTGTTACCTAAGATATTTAATCTGCCTTCATGGGTAATTTCATTATTAACTTCCATGTCGCCGGAACCGTAGTTTTTGATATTCATATCACCTATACCGGTTGATGTGACTGTGCTGCCACTTGCAAATGTAGCTTTACCGCCGCCTTCTCTGTTAATTATACCCAAATCACCGTCAGTAACTTCTATATTACCTGATACATACATATCACCGCTGTAGTTGTTGATTGCAGTTTTACCGTCAGCGTTTGTAATGTTACCCTGGAGGTTCATTCCGCGTTCGCCTGCAGTTGTAGTGCCTTCATGTTTGATGGCAAGTTCACCAGTGTCATTTGAAATATTTGTACCTTCTTGAGTTGTAATACCTGTTGAATTTCCTCTTGAGAAGATGTACAATTTACCATCATGGTTTTTCAATGAACCCTGTTTTGTTAAACCTTCATTGTTAGCAACGAGCAGGTGGCCGTTTTCGTTGTAA
This sequence comes from Candidatus Gastranaerophilales bacterium, assembly GCA_944327215.1. Taxonomy (GTDB): domain Bacteria; phylum Cyanobacteriota; class Vampirovibrionia; order Gastranaerophilales; family Gastranaerophilaceae; genus Stercorousia. Next base: position 4,198 of record CALVGY010000052.1, read on the forward strand.
ACACGCATATTACCGGTGTTTTCAACATCACCAACAACTGTTAAACCGTCAGCACCTGATGAGTTAACAATTTTCAAGTCACCTTCATTAGTGATTTTGCCGTTTTGGGTAATAACAAATCCGGTGCCGTTTTCTTTGTTAATGATACCCATATTGCCATTGTTATTAATAACGCCGTTAACAAGTAATTCACCGTTAGTGTTATTAATAGCTGTTTCTCCGGTATTTGTAATTGTACCTTCAAGAGTCATACCGTTAGCGCCGCTGTTTTTAATTGATAGATTGCCATTTCCGTTGATTTGACCATTTGAAGCTAATGTAAGTTTAGTTGCATTTTCTTCGTTCCAAACGTTCATATCTCCGTCTTCTACGCCAACAACGCCATTAATTTTCATTTCTCCGGCTTTGTTTTTTAAGCCAAAGTTTTCTTTAGAAGCAAGGTTTGCATTTTGTTCAATTTCCAAACCGCCTTCGCCTCTGTTTTCAACTTGTAAAACTTTTCCGGCTTTAACATTACTGCCGCGTGCGAATGTCATTTTACCGTTATAGTTTACAATTCTAAGTGTATTTATGTTATCATCTCCAATGTTACCTGCGATTTCCATACCGCCTGCACCATTGTTTGTGATGTCTGTTTTAACTACAGATGATGTTGTTCCTGCAACTGTTAATTTGCCTGTACCTCTGTTAGAAATAGCTATTTCATTATCTGTAACAAGTTTTGCATCTTTACCGATGTTAACGTTAGCGCCTGTTTCTCTGTTAGTAACAATAAGTGTATTATTTTTACTTGAAACAGTGCCGTCAACGTCTAAATCACCTTTATAGTTATAAAGCTGTGCTTTATCATTTGAAGCAATAACTGCACCTTTTTCAACGGTTAAACCGTTTTCCCCTTCGTTAGTTAAGAAAACGCCGCCTTTGGTAAGGTTTGCGACTTTACCGGAAACGTTGATACCTGCACCGTCTTTGTTATCGGATCTGATAAGAACTAAACTTCCGTTTTCAATAGCATTTGCAGTTAACATGCCGTCTGTATTAACCAGATTATTAAATACAGCATCAGCTTGTGCTTTGTCAGAAAGAACATTGATACCGTTTACGCCGTTAACAACATTACCTGAAATATCAATTGCGGAACCGCGTAAATCAACTCCGTTTCTTGCAATGATGCCGCCCTGAATATCAATCGGAGCGTTACTGTCGTCTTTCATCTCAGAAATTTTGTTTATATTGTCAAATACTTTATGAGCCTGACCATAATCTTTCATTAATACGTTATCATAGTGATCCTGGCTCGGAGTTACAACAGATAAAGAACCTACGTTCAATACACCTGAAGCTCCGACAACCATTCCGTTCGGAGAAATGAATATAGCATGCCCGTTGTAGAAATCATTTCCGCGCATTGTATTTACAATACCGTTAATATCGATATTGCCGTCAACAAGGTTTACAAAAGTATCAACGTCTTTTACTCCTAACTGATAAAGCAAGTTTGCTATATCACCTTGACCTAACTGGAATTGATTATAATGTCTGTATCCTACATCACCGTTTGTCACTTCAGGATGGATATCAAAAATTTGACCACCGCCTGGAGCTCCGGGCTGACCGGTAATACCGGTAATATTGGATTCTGCATACACGCTTGTCACCGACAAGAATGCTGCAATCGCCGCAATCATAAGCTTTTTGTTCATAAAATACTCCTTTATGTTAAGTTTCTATTAAATTTTCACAATCCAAATACAAATATACTTATAAACAAGTATACTTATAAAACGCACAAAAAAATATTAATTTGCGCATTTGTGAATAAATATTAAGATATTTTTTATTAACCCATTTTTATACTCCTTTTCTTCTATTTTCTAAAAAAAACAATAATTCTCAATATTGCACATACATTAATAAAGTATTTTACGGCTTAAAAATTGCTAAACTTTAGAAAATTTTAAGAAATGTAAAGTATAGATTATCCTTTGAACGCGCCCCAGGCTTTTATTGTGCCCTTTTGATATTTTATTAAATAGTATTCCCCTTTTGGAATATATTCTAACGTAGCTTCCATAAAAATTTTAGGTTCATCAGGCGGCATACCGACTTTGGCTCGTTTTTTATTGGTATCTTCACGTAATTTTTTTTCTTTTTTTAATTCTTTTTTTACGGTTTTTTTATTTAAGCGTGCTTTTTCGGTAGCATCTTCTTCGACTTTTATTACCGGAATTATTGCAATTGGATTTTTGGATTCAAGCAGTATTAGAAACTCCATAGAATCAGACAGTGCAATTTCATAATGCCCGGGCTTAATCATTCCTCCTGCGTTATTATATATTGGATCTGGAATTATAATTGTCGGGTATTCTGAATCTTTTAAAGAGTATCTGTAAATTGCTTGGCTGCCGACATAGTAACCGGAAGTTTCTTGTGGTTGCTGCGGATAGGGACGAATATATTTTTGAGTTAAAACTTTTTCGACGTACATTCCTTCAAACATTATTAAAGCCTCTTTAAAAGATTTTTAATTATATTTTGAACTTCATTAAAGTTTTTATCAAGGGCATTTTCAGTCCCGACAAAAATTAACGACATATATTTTTGTGAGTTAAAAATTTCTTCGGATTTTAAAGCAAGACGATAACTCTCTCTCATTAGTCTTTTTAATCTATTGCGTTTGATTGCTCTTTTATGAGTTTTTTTACTTACAACAAATCCGACTTTGGTAAACGTGTTTTCGTCTTTTTTCTGCAGTCCTGCAAAAAGAGTTATTCCTCCCTTGTGGAAAGAATTTTTAACTCTGTATGTGGCTGAAAAAGCTGATTTATTTTTAAGTCTGTACTGTTTCTTTAACATATTTTCCCAGAACAACACAGCACGCCTGAAATATTCCGACCTGCTGTGTTAATTTGAAATCTTTAAAATATTGCTATTTATGCACGTTTTTTAGCAGTGATAGCTAATTTATGGCGACCTTTAGCACGGCGTCTGTTCAATACTTCTTGTCCGCCTGGTGTAGCCATTCTAGCTCTGAAACCGCTAACTCTTTGTCTTTTTACTTTTGTTCCTTCTAGTGTACGTCTCATTTTTTTTATTCCCTTTAATTTATATTTGTCGTATAATTCAAATGTTAAACGAAAAAAAAATAATAGTCAACACAAAAAGAGGGGCAGGTTAAATAATATGAACAAAAAATGTAAAATTGGTTTTATTGGCTGTGGCAAAATGGCTAGTGCGATAATAAAAGGAGCCATTTCTTCAAAATTTGTGGAAGAAGAAAATATTAAAGGATCAGAAATTAATTGTGAGATAGCAGAGGCTGCTCAGAAACGTTTGGGTATAGATGTTTTAACTGATAATAAATGCCTTGTAATGGATAGTGATGTTATTTTTATTGCAACAAAGCCAAATTGTGCCGGAGCAGTTCTTGAAGAAATTAAAGAAGAACTAACTCCTGAAAAACTCGTTGTATCAATTGCGGCAGGTGTTTCTACTTCTAAAATAGAAAATATAATAGGCAGAAAAAGAGTAATTCGTGTAATGCCAAATACTCCTGCACTTGTTTTGGAAGGTATGAGTGGTGTGTGCAAAGGGGCTTATGCTACAGATGAAGACATTGAATTTGTTATGAATATGCTTTCAAGTATTGGTAAATGTATTGAAGTATCTGAAGATCAGATTGATATTGTAACTGCGATATCAGGCTCAGGCCCAGCTTTCTTTTATAAGGTTATAGAAGATATGGCTCGTGCTGGTGAAAAATTAGGCCTTGAATATGACAAATCATTGTTATTGGCAACTCAAACAGCATTAGGCTCTGCAAAGATGGTTATGAATAGAGGAGAACTTTCTGTTCAAACATTAATTGATAATGTTGCAACTAAAGGCGGATGTACTTTTGTCGGAGTTTCAGCAATGAGTGAAGGAAATTCTGAAAAGCTTTTCTATGATGTAATTGCAAAGACTGCTCAAAAAGCTAATGAATTAGGTAAATAAATATTTCAAATTTCATAATAAGATGGCAAAAAAATTTGTTTTTGTATTTTATGCTGTTTGTAGAAATGAATTTTTTTTATGAATATATTGCCTAAAAAACTTTATAACAAATGGATTTTGTCAAATGATAAATTAAAAATGCTTAATTGGCGGGAATTAAATGGTTGCCCAAAAATAGTTGATGCTTCTTATTCCGGTTATACAGGAATAAAAATTTTTAAATTCCCAACTTCAGATTCATTTAATTCTTTTGCATACCCTGATATTACAAATGCATATGAACATTTTAAATTAAATTTGTTGAAAGAGGTAACAAAGAAGAAATCTGAAGTATTTGGGAATTTCAAAGTATTAAAAATGTTTTTAGCAAACTTTTCAACAGGGGGAAAATGGGATACAAAATTTATTGAAGTATTTCCAGGTCGTGATAAATTAGGACGTGTGCAATACGCAATATTCAATGATAAGATTGTACCGGGGAATTATTTGTCTAATCATTTGTATGGTTTTTTATGTGCATCAATTGGAATTCCTGAAAATGTATCTAAATTTATTGCAAGGATGTATTCAAAAGGTTTTATTGAACCATTAATTTCTGGTGAAATTCCAAATAAAACTTTGTTAAAATTTAGAGATCCTATTGCTGACCAGCAAGCGATATCTGCAGGATATAATGATTTTAGAAAATCAAAGCTAAATTGATTTATTTAAAAAATCAACCAAACTGCATACTTTTGGAGTATTTTTCTTACCTAAAAGACCTTGTTGTAGTCCTAATAAGCATCCTGGACACGTTGTAATTACATATTCTGCTTTAGTTTTTAATATGTTTTCAGCTTTTCGATTTGATATAGCTTTTGATATTTTTCGATTTTTTATCGAAAATTCTCCCCCAAACCCGCAACAACTGTCATAATCATTCATTTGTATATACTTTACATTTTCGCAGTTATTTAATAACGGAATTAAAAAATCATCATTTTCTAGATGACAAGGTTTATGGAAAGTGACTTTTACAGGTTTTGGAAATTTGAATTTTATGTTTAGCAGATTTATTAGTTCACCTATATTTATGAATTTCGCATTCATATATTGTTTTAAAGTGCTTTCACAGCTTGCGCAATCTGTTAGTATATAATCAAAATCACAATCAAGCATTTTTAAATTGTGTTTTTTTACTTGTTCAAATCTTTCAAGATTCCCACTGGATAAAAATGGGAGGCCACAGCAATCAAAATCTTTTTCAATAATTTGAATATCAGAATTTTCAAAAATTTTCTTCAAATAAATGTCAGTTCTTGGACACAAGTTGTTTGCACAGCCTTTAAAATATATGACTTTAAGGCATTTTGCGGTTTTGCCTTTAATGCTTTTTCTAAAAGGTTTTGTGATTAACTTGAAAAAATTTATGAAATTTCCAAAAACGAGTTTAGATTCCAAAAAGAAAATAAATTTCCCTAAAATTGTCTTATTTGCATATTCGTATTTTGCAGTTTCAAAAATTTTGCAAACGTCTATCCCGCTGGGACAAAAATCTGTGCACTTACCACATTTTAGGCATAAATCCAAATATTTATTGATATTTTTATTAAGTTTTAAATCCCCTTTTAAAACTCCGTCGAGCATGACAAATTTCCCGCGAGAAACAGCGCAATCATTACCTGTTTCTTTGTAAACGGGGCATACAGACTGGCAAAGTCCGCATTTTGAACATTTGTTTATATCATCAGAAAAATCTTCCAGTTTGTTCATAATTTCATGATACCACGGAGAAATTATCATAAGTAATTTTGTTCAAATAAATTTAAACAATTGCACCGTGCGAGGCGTCTTGTACATTTTTAGAGTACTTGTATAAATAGCCTGATTTGACTTTGGGCTCAAATGGTTTGAGGGATTTTCTTCTTTTTTCAAGTTCATTTTCATCAATAAGTAAATTTATTGAATGGTTAGGGATATCTATTTTTATTTTGTCCCCATTTTTTATTAATGCGATTGTTCCACCGTTTGCAGCTTCCGGGCAAATGTGTCCGACGCAAATCCCTCTTGTGGCGCCTGAGAAGCGTCCATCTGTTATTAATGCGCATTTTGTTCCAAGCCCCTTGCCGACAAGAAGTGAAGTTGGGGCGAGCATTTCTCGCATTCCTGGACCGCCTTTGGGCCCTTCATAGCGGATTACGATAACATCGCCTTCTTTTATTTCATCATTTTCAAGAGCTTTCATAGCTTCTTCTTCACTATCAAATGTTTTTGCAATCCCTTCAAAAGTGTAACATTCAGGAGCAACACCTGATGTTTTAATAACACTTCCATCTTTGGCAAGGTTCCCGTATAAAATGCTTAAACCAGGCTGAGTATATGATGATTTGTCGTATTCCGGTATGATGTTATTGTCAGCCCAAGCATTTGAGCATATTTCTGTAATATTTAAACCTGATACTGTCTTGGTATCTTTAAGAAACTTATGTAAAGATTTCATTACTGCAGGTATGCCACCTGCGTTATGAAAATCTGCCATTGTAAGTGATGAAGATGGGTTAATCTTCACTATTTGGTGAATATATTCACTTATTTGTTCAAAATCTTTTAATGCAATATCAATATTTCCGGCATTGGCTATTGCAAGAATATGCAAGAAAGTATTTGTAGAACCTCCAAGAGCTAAATCTGCAGTAATTGCATTTCTTAAACTGTCACGAGTGATAATGTCTGACGGGAGAATATTTTGTTCTACAAGTTCAACAATTTGCATTCCGCTTTCAAAAGCAATTCTTCGTTTTTTTGCAGAAACTGCTGAAGATGAAGAACAATATGGAAGGCTCATTCCCATAACTTCTGCCAAGCAAGCCATTGTATTTGCTGTATACATTCCCTGACAAGCTCCGGCTGATGGGCAAGATTCTTCTTCAAAGTTTAATAATTCTTCTTCAGAAATTTCTCCTTTTCTAAATCTTCCGACAGCTTCAAAAGATCCTGTAACCATAGTCAATTTATGATGTCCTCTGCATTCACCGTCAAGCATTGGTCCTGCAGTAACAAGAATTGCCGGAATATTAAGTCTTAATGCCCCAATCAGCATTCCGGGGGTAATTTTGTCGCAGTTAGAAAGAAGAACGATACCATCTAATTGATGTGCTGCTGCAACGCTTTCGACACAGTCTGCAATCAAGTCGCGGGATGGTAATGAATATCTCATTCCGTTATGTCCCATAGCTATTCCGTCACAAATTGCAGGAACCCCAAATATAAATGATTGTCCGCCTGCGCTATGAATCCCTTTTTCAATTTGCCTTTCTAAATCACGCATACCGATATGACCTGGCACTAAATCTGAAAAAGAGCTTGCTATTCCAATAAATGGAGCATTCATATTTTTTTTGCTAACTCCTGTAGCCATTAAAAGTCCACGGTGAGGAGTTCTTGCTATTCCTGTTTTGATATTATCACTTTTCATTTTTTATGACCTTTACTATATTCCAATTATCATCCCACTCAATGTATCCGTCTAAATCAATATTATGGTATTTGTATGGGTTGTTAATATATTCCGGATTAAATAAATTTACTTTTGCAAGTCTTTTTATTATATCAGGTATAAGAGTCGTGCTCCCTGCAATTGTGCCTTCTTTAGAAGTTGCTCTAACTCCGTCGTAATAAACTTTTGCATCCGCAAATATTGTTTCTTTAAGATTACTTTTTGTTATAGGTAAACTGTCACTGATTAGTATTACTTTATCAGAAGGTTTGGTCTTAAATACAAGTTGCAGTGCTTCGTCTGAAACGTGGACTCCGTCAGCTATAATTTCTGTATAAATAGTGTCACTAATTAGTGAAGAAAGTGCGGTTGATTTCCCTCTGTGCGTAATTCCTGACATTGCATTGAAAAGGTGTGTTGCTCCTGTACATTTGCTCAAGTCGCCTCCTATACAGTGTCCGGCTTGAACTTTTATATTTTTGCCTGAGAGGTAATCCAATAAACCTTCATCAAGTTCAGGTGCTAGTGTAATGATTTTTATGAAATCATCTTCAATAAGTTTATAATTTTCCGGGGTTAATTTCATAAAGTGTTTTGGGTTATGTATTCCTTTTTTTTCTGGATTAAGGAAAATTCCTTCCAGATGTATGCCTAAGATTTTAGCCATATCATCTGTTTGTTTTTTTGCAGCTTCTTTAATTATAGCAATTGAGTGTTTGGTATTTTCTACAGAATCTGTTACAAGTGTTGGATAGATGCCCCCAATACCGTATTTTAAAATTTCTTTAGAAAGATATAAAACATCTTCT
>CALVGY010000053.1 GCA_944327215.1 Candidatus Gastranaerophilales bacterium
GACCTTTATACAGATACTCGTAGTCAAGAAAGAGTTGACATATTTGCAGAAAAAATGCCAGCTTGCCGTGTATTAATTAACTCCCCATCAGCTCAAGGTGGTATTGGTGATTTGTATAACTTCAAATTAGAACCGTCACTTTCTCTTGGTTGTGGTTCTTGGGGTAAAAACGCTGTATCTGGAAACATTGGCGTTGAAAATTTATTGAACTACAAAACAGTAGCGGAAAGGAGAGAAAATATGCTATGGTTCAAAGTTCCTCCAAAAGTTTACTTCAAAAGAGGTGCAGTTGACCTTGCTCTTCGTGAACTTCAAGGTAAAAAACGTGCATTTATCGTTACAGACAGATTCTTATTCAACTCAGGAGCTGTTGATAGTATAGTTAATGTTTTGGATGAAATCGGAATTGATCACCAAATCTTCTTTGATGTAAAACCTGATCCGACATTATCTACAATTAATCAAGCAATGGAAATCATAAGACCTTATGAACCGGATGTAATCATATCATTAGGCGGCGGTTCTCCTATGGATGCTGCAAAAATTATGTGGTTAATGTATGAACAACCTGATACAGTATTTGAAGATATTTCAATGAGGTTTATGGATATCAGAAAAAGAATTTGCAGAATTCCAGATCTTGGTAAGAAAGCTACAATGGTTGCTATTCCAACAACTTCAGGAACAGGTTCAGAAGTTACGCCATTTGCTATTATCACAGATGATGAAACTCACGTAAAATATGCAATTGCAGATTATGCATTAACACCTAATATGGCAATCATTGATCCAAACTTTGTAGATGGTATGCCAAAAGGCTTGACAGCAGCCTCAGGTATTGATGCTTTGGTTCACTCAATTGAAGCTTATGTATCTGCTATGGCTACAAACTTTACAAACTCAAACGCTTTAGAGGCTACAAAGTTAGTTTTCAGATATTTGGAAAGATCTTGGTCTGAAGGTGCAAATGATCCTATCGCAAGAGAAAAAATGCACTATGCTGCAACTATTGCAGGTATGGCATTTGCAAACGCATTCTTAGGTTTGTGCCATTCAATGGCTCACAAATTAGGTGCTATGTTTAATGTCCCTCACGGTGTCGCAAATGCATTATTAATAAGACAGGTAATCAAATATAATGCAGTTGATTGTCCAAAAAAACAATGTATCTTCCCGCAATATAAATTCCCTAATGCGAAAGCAAAATATGCCCAAATTGCTGATGAATTAGGTCTTGGGGGAAAGAATGACGATGAAAAAGTTGAATTGTTAATTCAAGCAATCGACAAATTGATGAAAGCCGTAAATCTTCCAAATTCAATTAAAGACTTTGGTGTATCAGAAGCTGATTTCAACGCTAAGTTAGATGAAATGGTTGAACTTGCATTTGACGATCAATGTACTGGTGCAAATCCAGCTTACCCATTGATGGAAGACATCAAAGCAATTTATAAAGATGCTTACGAAGGTATTGTAAGAGATTATTATCCAACAAAAAAATAGTAAGCGTTTAAATGCTTAATAGAACGAAAAGAACCGTCATATTTGGCGGTTCTTTTTTTATGTATTTATTAATACTCTTCTTGACTTTTTGTTATGTCTTTTTTATTATAAAGAAACGAGGACGGCGACATGGCCAAGTGGTAAGGCAGGAGCCTGCAAAGCTCTTATCCCCCAGTTCGAATCTGGGTGTCGCCTTTTTTTATTGCCTTTATTCATTATTCACTATTGACATAATTTTTATATACTGTTACAATCAGTGTATGATTAAGAAAAGTTGGTTATTGTTATTATTTCTTTTAGTGTTTTTACCATTACAAGCAAATGCTGATATAACACTAAAGTTTAATGGTTTTATTGCGGATGAAGCAAATTTGTTGTCTCCTGCAGTTGAAAATGATTTGAATATGACTTTATGGGATTTGCAAAAAAAATCAGGTGCAGATCTTGTTGTCGTAACTTTACCTTCCTTAAATGGCAGAACTGTTGAAGATGTTGCATTGGACATAGGACGTTCTTATCGTTTGGGTGCTGTAGGTAAAAATAACGGTATGGTTTATTTGACAGCTCTAAATGAAAGAAAAATGCGAATAGAACAAGGTTTGGGCTTAGAGAAGAAAATAAGTGTAAGCACACTTGAAAATATTATGAATACTGATATTTTGCCTTATTATAAACAAAATGATTATGATAAAGGTATTCGTAGAGGTACATATCTTTTAGCGCGTACGATTGCCCAAGCAGAAGGTGTTACTATTAAAGAGCAAGGATATTGTCCGAGTGCTTTAACTTCAAACACTTCGTCACGTAATAGTGATAATCTGCCTTGGTGGGCTTGGCCTTTTATAATATTAGGCGCAATATTTTCTCCAAGAAGCAGACGATTCAACTCCGGTAGTTTTGGCGGCTTTGGCGGTGGCGGCGGCTTTGGCGGAAGCGGTTGCTCTGGCAGTTGGTAATTATTTTAACTCATTTTATTTAAAAGATTAATTTTAAGAGAGGAAAAAATGAAAAATTTAGATAAATTTTTAGAATATTTAAAACTTGCTTTAGGTGATAATTTAGTTTCTGTTTTTGCATTTGGCTCACAAGCTAATGTTGAAGATGCCAAAAATAATCTTAATCTGATGATTGTGACAAATCAATTGACTGCAGAAAATTTATATGCAATTTCTAAACCTGTTCAAAAATGGGTAAAAGCAAAAAATCCTATACCTGTAATAATGAATAAGGATGAGTGGTATTCATCATTTGATGTTTATGCGATAGAATATTCCGATATGAAAGATAATTATCGTCTTTTATATGGTGAAGATCTTGTTCCATCTATAGGGTTAAACAAATATTTTTTACGTTTGGAATGTGAATCTGAGTTAAAAAATTTGCTTTTAAAATATAAAAATAATTTCTTAATGAATATCCGTTCTGACAGAGAAATGAAAAAAGTATTAAATAACGTAATAAAAACTTTAACAGTAATTTTTCGTTCTGTTTTAAGACTTCATGACAGACCTGTCCCATACAGAGCTGTTGATATAATAGAACATTGTTCAGAATTTTTATCTTTTAATAAAGTTGTACTGACAAAGCTTGCTAAAATCAAGTATGAAAATGATGATTGCAATAAGCAAGAATTATTGTTTATGGAAAGTGAAATATTAAAAGATATTCAAACAATGTTAAAACAAGTTGATGCTATGCATTTTTAAGTTTTTATGCTATAATTTCCGTAAATAATTTCGGGCGATTAGCACTCTGCCGAGAAAAATGATTGATAATCATTTTACGAGAGGGGTAGCGCACCGAAACAAAAATGAAGTTTTTGTTTGACAATTAAATATTTTCGGGCGATTAGCGCAGTTGGTAGCGCACCACATTGACGTTGTGGGGGTCACGTGTTCGAGTCACGTATCGCCCACCATATTCGGCTTTAGACAAGTATGGCAAGGTATTCAAATAAATAAAAATTGGTAGGTTAATTATGCAAGATGTGACAATAACAGAATTAGATTCAAATTTATCGTTTGCGGCAAAAATTGATAATCCGCCTGAAACTAAGCAAAATTATACAACCGTATATATTGATGAAAAAGAAGTGAAAAGACCTACTATTACTCAATCAACAGGACTGATAGAAGTTAAAGTAACAAGTCCGAATACAGATACTGTAAATTTTCTTACATATTGGAAAAATTCTAAAAAAAGAATTGATTTAATGGTTGAAACAGATGAAAATATGTATTTTTTGAAAGGCTGTTCTTTGAAAAATTTTGAAAGCCCTAAAAAATCATTTACAGTATTTTACAATACTTTTAAGCAGGCTTAAATACAATTTACGTATTTTTCAATATCTTCATCTGTAATCATTTCTGTCGCGGCAACAAGTATTTTATTGTTGTTTAGTTTTAATCCGCCTATGATTTGGTTTTCTTTAAGTTGTTTTAAAATATTGTCAGCATTATCAACTTCAATAACAAATTCATTAAAGAAATTTTTATTTAAAGTTTTTATGCCTTTTGAAGCAAGTTTTTCAGAAAGCTTATGAGCCATTTTAGTTGATAAATATGATGCTTGTTTAAACCCCTTTTCTCCCATTACAGTAAGATAAAGAGTTGCACATAGTCCCATTAGAGCCTGATTAGAACAAATATTACTTGTTGCTTTTTCTCTTTTAATATGTTGTTCTCTTGTTTGAATGGTCAGGCAATATGCACTATTGCCACCGGCATCAAGAGTTTTGCCGGCAAGCCTTCCCGGGATTTGTCTTAGGTATTTTTCTTTGCAGGCAATAAACCCTGCATAAGGTCCGCCAAAAGCCATTGGTAGGCCAAGAGTTTGAATATCTCCAACTACAATATCAGCTTGAGATGGAGGTTCAATTAATGCGAGAGCTGAAATGTTTGTACATACTATAAGCAAAGTATCAACTGTAGGTGTTTTAATTAATTCACCATAAAAGTCAGGATTTTGAATCATTACACAGGCATATTCTGATGTATTTTGTGGGATTTCATCAAACATTTGTATTTCAATGTTTCCTGCCCAGCAATATGTTTTGATGACATTTATGTATTCAGGATTTAATTTGTTAGAAACAAGAACTTTGTCTTTTTTTGAAATTCTAACAGCCATTAAAATCGCTTCTGCACAAGCTGTAGCTCCGTCATATACCGTTGCATTTGAAACGTCCATTCCGGTTAATCTGCATATCATTGTTTGGAATTCGTACATAACTTGAAGTGTGCCTTGAGATATTTCAGGTTGATATGGGGTATAAGCTGTTAGAAATTCAAATCTGTTTGCAACTTGAGAAATGCAGGCAGGTATAAATTTGTTGTAAACTCCTGCGCCCAAAAAATTTGTAAAATTAGTGTTATCTTTTTTTGCTAAAGATTTAATCTTTTTTTGAACAGCCATTTCGCTTAAAGCTTCTTCTAAATTTAATTCACCCATACGTGCTTTTTGCGGGATTTGTTTGAATAAATCTTCAATGTTTGAAATGCCAATGCTTTCAAGCATTTCTTTTTTTACTTCATCATTATGTACTAAAAAATTTTTCATTTATTATTCCAATTCTTCTTTGTAATCTTCATATTCCAATAAGTCTGCTTGTTCTGTTTCAAGATCTCCTGTTGGCTCAATTTTAACAAGCCATCCTTTTTCGTAGCTGTCTTCGTTTAAAATTTCCGGAGTTTCAGTTGCAGCTTCATTAAATTCAATTACTTTTCCGCTGATAGGCATATAAATTTCAGATGCAGCTTTAACAGATTCTACAGTTGCAAAAGTGTCGCCTTTATTGAATTCTGAGCCCACTTCAGGAAGTTCCAAAAATACAATATCTCCTAATTGTTCTATTGCATAATCTGTTAAGCCTACAGTAAAAGTGTTATCTCCGTTGTCTGATAAGTATTCGTGTGATTTTGAACATAATAGATTTTCAGGCATAATCATAAAATTCTCCATTTCTTTATATTTTAACTTTATTTCTTTTTTGTATAAACGGTCTTTTTACAATTTCAGCATCATGAAGTTTTTCTCTTATCATAACCTGAACAATTGTCCCTGTGCAAATTTCGTTATTATTGTTTACATAAGCTAAGGCAATATTAGCACCTAATATAGGTGATGGGGCGCCACTTGTTATAAGACCAATTTTTTCACCTTTATAGTAAACTTCATATTCGTGTCTTGCAATGGATTTGTCAAGCATTTTTAAACCGACAAGTTTTTTTGTTGTGCCGTTTTTAACTTGTTCCATTATAATATCTTTACCGTTATAATCTGTTGTTTTATCTTTTGGAATAGACCAGCTTAGTCCTGCTTCAACAGGGGTTGTGTCTTCATTTAAGTCATTCCCATATAAATGCAAAGCTGCTTCAAGTCTTAATGTATCTCTTGCCCCAAGTCCAATTGGTTTTATTCCGAAAGATTTTCCTTCTTCAAGAATTTTATCCCAAAGGTATTCTGAATTTTTGTTTTCGACAAGAATTTCATATCCGTCTTCTCCGGTGTATCCTGTACGGGATACCAAAACTTTTATATTGGCAATTTTATCAGGTTTTATAGTGAAAGATTCCTGATGTGTTGAAAGCCCCAATTTTCTCATTAATTCATCTGCTTTAGGCCCTTGAACGGCTAAAAGAGAGTAATTATGAGACTGGTTATCTATTTTGACGTCGAATTCTTTGCTGTTTCTAACCATCCAGTTTAAATCTTCATCAATTCTTGAGGCATTACAAATCACAAGGTATTCTAATATCCCGAGTTTGTAAATAATCAAATCATCAATTAGCCCGCCTTTTTTGTTGGTTAATTGGCAATAAACAGCTTTTTCATAATTTAATTTAGAAATATCTTGAGGAACTATTTTATTTAAAAATTCAACAGAATCTTTGCCAGAAACAAAAACTTCTCCCATGTGAGATACATCAAAAAGCCCAACATTTTCTCTTACGGTTTTGTGCTCTTCGATAATTGATGTGTATTGTACAGGCATCTCCCAACCTGCAAAATCAACCATTTTTGCACCGAGTGCAATATGTTTGTCATGAAGAAAAGTTTCTTTAGTCATAAAAAATATCCCCCTTAGATATCTAATATTGTGCATACTTTGGGGGATATTGTCAATGTTTTTGTTTAGTTTTATAACTCTGCAATTTTTTTATAGAGTTCAATTTGTTTATCAGACAAGTTTTTCGGGATAATTATTTTTATTTTTGCATTTAAATTTCCGTAACCGCCTTCTTTTTTAGGAAGTCCTAAATTCTTTAATCTTAGGGCTTGACCAGATGATGTTCTTGGCGGAATTTTAATCCCAATTTTGCCGTGAAGTGTTTCAATATCTTTTTTACATCCTAGAACAGCTTCAGGTGGTGTGATTTCGATTTCTTTAGTTAAATCAGAACCGTTTACTTCATATTCTTTGTCTTTGATATTGATAATCAGATATAAGTCACCTTTTCTTCCGTAAGAATCTGATTTACCTTCTCCTTTAATTCTTACTTTTTGACCTTCTGTGATGTTTGCAGGAAGTTTAACTTTTATAGATTTCGGTTCAGATTTGAAACCTGTTCCGCCGCATTCACTGCAATAACCTCCGTTTCCGGAACATTTTGTGCAACGCTCTATATTATTAAATTTAACAGTAATCGGTTTTTGATCAAATAAATCTTTTATAGTTATATTTAAGTTCATTGTAACATCAAGATTTTCAGCTTTTGGCTGCTGTTGTGTTCTTCTTCTTGAAGTTGTTCTTTGTTGTGCTCCTGCATTAGCAAAATCAAAGCCGCCAAAATTCATTCCTTGGGTTCTTCCAGCTCCGCCACTCATCATATCTCCGAACAGAGAACTGAAAAAGTCAGAAAAACCTCCCAAATCTTGGCCATTGAAATTGAAGCTTTGGTAAGTTCCGCCTTGACCGCCGCCAAATCCAAATTGTTCAAATCCCGGAGGTGGTGTATAACTTTGTCCACCTTGCCAGTTTGATCCTAAACTATCGTATCTTTGTCTTTTTTGTTTATCACCAAGAACTTCGTAAGCTTCATTTATATCTTTAAATTTGCTTTCAGCTTCTTTGGTTTTATTGACATCAGGATGGTATTTACGGGCAAGTTTTCTATAAGCTGATTTAATTTCAGCTTCAGTTGCATCACGTTTAACACCCAATATCTCATAATAATCTTTGTATTCCATATCAGTATCTCCTACTATATATGATAATATAAAAAATGTAAAAACTTGAAATAATTAATTATTTTTTAAGTATTAAAAAAGACAGAGTTTATTTAACTCTGTCTTTTTAATTTATGTTAAAAGCAGTTATGCTTCTTTTTATTTTTTCCGTTAATAAGTTTATATAAAAAACTTATTTGGCGGGTGGAGCAGTTACGCTCTTAGAACATTAAGCCAGCTTCTCTAGCAGCATCAGCCAAAGCAGCTACACGACCGTGATATAAGAAACCTCCACGGTCAAATACTACACATTCAATACCTGCTTTTTTAGCTTTTTGAGCAATAGCTTCACCAACAACTTTAGCAGCTTCAATGTTGCCACCATGAGCTAATTTTTCTTTTAATTCTTTGTCGTTAGAAGAAGCAGATGCTAATGTTACATGATTAACATCATCAATTAATTGAGCATAAATGTGTTTTGTACTTCTATAAACAGCTAATCTAGGAAATTCAGCTGTTCCTGATAATTTAACTCTAATAGTTCTATGTCTTTTTTGAACTTTTGGTTTTCTAACTTCTTGTTTAATCATTTTTATTATCCTTTCATTTTACCCAAACCTTCTTGAATAACCACTTCAAGGGTTTATATGGGCTATGCTTGAGTATCAATAACCAGCTCAACTTTGGAATTATTTATGTATTGTTGTACCAGATTTTTATTTCTTTTTCTATCCATAAAATTGAAAATATCTGATAAAATATATGGATTATCAATATTTGTAGCAATTCTTATTCCTTTGTCAGCCAGTTTTTTATGTGTTTTTTGAGTATTAAAACTATCTTTTAAATCAACATTTATAAGCTTAATTTTTCCATTTTGGTTAAATGTTTCATTTACGTAATCTTTTAATTCAATATATTCATTTTGAATATCTTGAGCTTTTGTCCCATATGGATATCGTATATCATAAATGCCTGAAAAAGATACTTTCATACTATGTCCTCTATTTCTTACCAGCTTTGCCGGCTTTACGTCTAATGTGTTCGCCTTCGTATCTAACACCTTTTCCTTTATAAACTTCAGGAGGTCTTTTAGATCTGATGAATGCTGCTACATCACCAACAGTTTGTTTGTTAGAACCTTTTACAGAAATTTTAGTGTTAGCTTCTACAGAAATTGTAATACCTTCTGGCGGTTCGACAATTACAGGGTGAGAATAACCTAATGAAAGGTTAAGATTTTTACCTTCCATATTAGCACGGTAACCAACACCTTGGATTTCTAATTTCTTTTCAAACTGTTCTTTTACACCGTGAACAGCATTTGCAATTAAAGTTCTTGATAAACCGTATAAAGCATCAGTTTCTCTAGATACGCCAACTTTTGAAAGTACAACGTGGTTATCTTCGATTTTAACTTCAATTTCGGGACGAACTTCAACAACTTCTGTTCCGTGAGGTCCTTTTACAGTAACTGTATGACCTTCTATTTTTACTTCAACCCCTTGTGGGATTTCGATAGGTTTTTTACCAATACGTGACATTTTAATTTTCTCCTTTAGGTATATTGTGTACTTAATTTCAAACTTTTCTACCAATTATGTTTGAAATAGATATCAAGAAGTCCAGATTTTATACAAGGTAAGTTATTTAACGAAAAAGGCTTGCTCTTTTGTCCTCTGACCTTCTGATTACTGATTAGTAAACATAGCAAAGAACTTCTCCGCCAATATTTTCTTTTCTTGCTTTTCTGTCTGTTAAAAGACCTTTGCTAGTAGAAACGATAGCAATACCCATACCGCCTAATACTTTAGGAAGGTTTTTAGCTTTGCTGTAGTTTCTCAAACCTGGTTTAGAAATTCTTTCTAATTTAGTGATGATAGGTTTATTTTTAGCATCATATTTAAGAGTGATTTCTAAAACTTTGAATTTTCCTTCATCTTTAACGCTGTAATCAGTAATAAACCCTTCTTCTTTTAAAAGTTTAGCTAATTGAACTTTTAATTTAGAAGATGGCATTGAAACTGATGGGTGTGATACCATATTAGCGTTTCTAATTCTTGTTAGCATATCTGCTATAGGATCTGTCATTGACATAAAATTTTCCCTTTCAAGGACTTACCCACAGTTATAGGCAGTATCCTTTTTTACTATTACACCACTTACTGAATTAATTTTTGCTTTATATTGAAGCTTATTTCAGCAGTCTGGAACTGTATAATTAAATTATCACGAATAATAAATATTTACAAGTATATTTTTAAATATGTTAATAATTGTTGCTTTTGAATAAAAAACCAAAAAAGACCGCATCCCCCGGTCCTTTGGTTTTTTATTATATAGTTTAAATTATAAAATATATGCATTTGTATGTAACAATTTGCATCAGCCTAACTTGCTTAGAGTTTACGCTCCTTCTATAGAGTTGCATTGTTTTATGCAATTCTAAATTTTTCTGCTAGAGCGCCCTTTTTACCAGCTAGCTTTAGTAACGCCCGGAAGTAAACCTTCGTGAGCCATTTTTCTTAAACAAATTCTGCAAAGACCGAAATCTCTGTGGTAACCGTGAGGTCTACCGCAAATGCTGCATCTGTTATGAAGTCTAACTGCAGGATATTTGCCTGCTGCAACAAGTTTTTCACGTCTTAGTTCTTTGTTTATCATCGCTTTTTTAGCCATGAATTTCTCCTTTTTTATTTTGTTTGTTATTTATTGTCACTCCCGATTATCGGGTAGAGCGGTTTGCTCTTATTTGTTCATTCCTTTGAAAGGCATTCCGAGTAGTTTCAACAATTCACGAGCTTCATCATCAGTTTGTGCTGTTGTGATTATTGAAACGTTCATACCTTTAACTAAATCAACTTCTTCATAAGTGATTTCAGGGAATAATGCTTGTTCTTTTAAACCTAAAGTATAGTTGCCGCGGCCATCGAAACTTTTTGCAGAGATACCTCTGAAGTCACGAATACGAGGAAGAACTACACAAATAAGTTTTTGTAAGAAGTCATACATTCTTTCGCCACGCAATGTAACCATTGCACCTACAGGCATTCCTTCTCTTAACTTATAAGATGCGATTGATTTTTTAGCTTTTGTAACTACGCATTTTTGACCTGCAATTTTAGTCAATTGAGCTTCGATAGCTTCAGCAATTTTAGAGTTGTGAGAAGCTTCGCCAACACCCATATTCAAAACGATTTTGTGAAGTTTTGGAATTTGGTAGATGTTTTTATAGCCGAATTTTTCCTTTAATGCAGGAATTACTTCTTCTTGATATTTCGCTTTTAAACTTTTAGTTTTAGTTGTCATTTTCTTAATTTCCTTACTTCTTTGATACAAAAATTATAACACGAATTATAATTTAGCATCTAATTGTTCACCACATTTTTTACAAACACGAACTTTTTTGCCGTCAACGACTTCGTGTTTGATCCTTGTCGGTTTTTCGCAAGCAGGGCAAATAACCATTACGTTAGAAGCGTCAACCGGAGCTTCAACTTTGATTAAACCGCCTTGAATTCCTGCCATTGGTTGAGGTTTTTGAGCTTTAGTTACCATATTTAAACCTTCAACTGTAACAGTACCTTCTGAAACATTTACTTTTTTAATGTTTCCGGCTTTACCTTTATCCTTGCCTGCAATAATCATTACTCTGTCAGTATTTTTTACATGCAATTTTTTCTTTGTCATTTTATTATTCCTTTATATTTTATTGGATTATCTATCCTGCACACTAGATAACTTCCGGTGCAAGAGAAACGATTTTCATATAACCTTTATCTCTTAATTCACGAGCAACAGGTCCGAAAACACGTGTTCCACGAGGGTTGCCATCTTTGTTGATTATTACTGCTGCGTTTTCGTCAAATCTGATAACTGATCCGTCTGCACGTTTGATATCAGCTTTTGTTCTAACTACAACAGCTCTAACAACTTCAGATTTTTTTACAGGCATATTTGGGTTTGCATCTTTTACAGCAGCTACGATTTCATCGCCTACTGCAGCAAATTTTTTGTTTGAACTTCCCATTACACGAATGCATAAAAGTTCTTTTGCACCTGTATTATCTGCTACTTCTAGTCTAGTTTCTTGTTGTATCATTGTTATTTTCCTTTATTTTTAAAGAATGTTTTACTGTTTCGTCCTCTCATTACGCTATGGTAATGTTGACTAATAGATATTACTATCTAGCTTTTTCAACTACTTCAGCTAATGTCCAACGTTTGCCGCCTGAAATTGGTCTTGATTCTACAATTCTTACGACATCGCCTTCATTGCAAACATTGCCTTCATCATGAGCTTTGTAGTGTTTATTTGATTCTATGATTTTTTTGTATTTTGGGTGTGGTTCATAGTCAGCTACTTTTACTACTATTGTTTTATCCATTTTATTGCTGATTACTACACCTTGTTTTTCTTTTTTAGGCATTTTGTTTTTTCTCCTTTGAAAGCCTTGGCTAAACCCTAATTAGCGGGTGAAGCGGCTACGCTTCCTTTTTCTTTTATTACAGTTTTTGCTTGAGCTATCAATTTTTTAGTTTTAGAAATTAATGCTGTATTTTCTAATTTGTGAGTTGAAAGTTGTAATTTGTAATTGAACAAATCTTTTTTCCAATCTGCTATTGCATTTTGTAGCTCATCAACTGTTTTTTCGCGCATTTCACTTAATTTCATTGTTATTTTCCTTATTAGTTTGTTGCGTTATTACGCTTCTAACTTAGCTTTTTCTACTACTTTTACTTTAATAGGCAGTTTTTGATTATCTAATTCTAAT
>CALVGY010000054.1 GCA_944327215.1 Candidatus Gastranaerophilales bacterium
GACCGTACATCGCAGGAGGCGTGCAGCAAAAAATTGTTATAATTGCAGGAACTTCTGTTGCTCTTGCAAGATGTGCACTTCCGGAATCCGGAGACATTACAAGGGCTGCTCTTGAAAATAGTTCTAT
The DNA here is from genome assembly GCA_944327215.1 of Candidatus Gastranaerophilales bacterium. Lineage (GTDB taxonomy): Bacteria > Cyanobacteriota > Vampirovibrionia > Gastranaerophilales > Gastranaerophilaceae > Stercorousia. The sequence continues at coordinate 128 of CALVGY010000054.1, forward strand.
AAGTTCTTTTACTTGAGTTTTCCCTGCCAAATTTATAAAATTGCCGCCGCTTATATAATTGATTAAGTCATTGTCGCGTTCTGTGCCGGTAAAAACTAATGAACATTTATCTTTTATAGCTTCGACAACGGTTTTCCAATTATCTTTTTTCCAGTGTTTCATCTTCCAAGTTGTTGCAGGACAAATAACAACCATAGGTTTTGATTTATCCAAATCTTTTAAAAGCTCGTCTATTTTGGCTATAGTTTCCGGACTTGATTTTGGAAGAGTATATTTTATCTCGTCTGCGCCTTCAAGATTAAGATATTTTGCGAATTCTAAATATTGAATAATTACATTTGTATTTTGTGGAGCACGCTTTACAGTTTCGTTTCCTGCAAGGTTAGAAAATTCTCTGCTGTATTCAAAAACGAGTTTTCGCTTTGCTCTTGCAAGGAGCATCCATTGCATACTTTTAAACATACCTTGAGAGTCGATTGCTATTTCAAATTTTTCTTTTCTCAATTCCATTGCAATTTTTAGGAATTCAAAAAAGTTTTTGATTGAAAATCCACGTTTTTTCCATCTTTGAATAGGTATTAATATCGCTTTATCAACGGCAGGATTCCCATTTATTACGTCATACCCTTTTTCTGAAACAAGCCAAGTGATTTCATATCCGTTTTTCTTTAATACGTTGGCAAGTGGAATATTAAATATTATGTCCCCTAAAGATGAAAGCTTTACCAGAAGAAGTTTTTTCATAATTTTCTCTCCTCTAAGAATGCGGCTCCGATTACCCCTGAATAATCTCCAAGCATAGCTTTTTTAAATTCAATTTTAGCTGCCGGTACAGGTAGAGATTTTGCTCGCGCTTTTTTGATAGTTTTTTGGTAGAAGTAATCAACCGCTTCAATTAGTCCGCCTCCAAGTATTATTAATTTTGGGTTAATCAAATTTATAACACTTGCTATCCCTCCTGAAAGATATTCAGCTGCTTCTGTTACACATTGCACAACAAGTTCATCTTCTCTTTCAATTGATTTATGAATCATACTTGATGTAATTGACTTGCCCGGTTCAAGATAATCTTGGATGGCTGATTTTCTTCCTTTTTTTAGTGCCCCTTCAATTCTTGTTTCAATGGCTGTTCTTGATGCGTATGCTTCTAAACATCCATGAGCCCCGCAAGCACAAGGCCTGCCGTTTAAATCGACTATAATATGTCCGATTTCTCCTGCAGTACCTGTTGCGCCGTAAATTATTCTTCCATTTTTAATAATTGCAGATCCGACTCCTGTCCCGACAAAAATACATACAAAATCATCACAATCTCTACCTGCTCCGAATTTTTGTTCGCCAATTGCCGCGATTTCTAAATCGTTGCCTACAAAAATTGGGAGTGTAAAATGTTTTGTTAAAATCTCTTTTAAATTCAAATTGAAGCAATCCAAATTAGGTGCCCCAATTATAATTCCATTTTCTCTATCAATTTGTCCTGCTGCGCCTATCCCGATAGAACTTATTTCTTCTAGAGGAATTTGACTTTCGTTTAAAAGTTCTTCAATGCTTTCTATCAGTTTTTTTATTATATTTTCAGGGCCTTTTTGTTTTTTTGTTTTCTTTTTTATATGAGAAATTACTTCCCCTGAATTTTTGTCTACAAGGGCAGTAAGAATTTTTGTTCCACCTAAATCAACTCCAACTGAATATTTTTTCATATATTTAAGATTATATACAAAAAACTTTAAATTTGCAAAATATTTCATTATCTGATAGCATATAAATTATATGTATACTTGCGTTCTTATAATGAATTCAGAGTGCTGAAAATATAAGGGGATATTTATATGAGATTAATAAAAAAATTGTTTATCGCGTTGATGTTGGTTATGTTTACTTATCAGAGCGGTTTTTGTGCTGATGTGTGGATAAATGATTTGAGAAAATTGTTTTTGAATAATGAAGCAGTTATTTATGAAATAAATATTAGAACTTTTGGGGCGCAGGATACAAATAAAAATGGTATAATTGATTTTGACGAAGCAGAAGAAAGCGGAACTTTTTTGAATGCAGTTTCTCGCTTGGATGATTTAAAACGAAAAGGTATCAACACAATTCATGTTTTGCCAATTACTCCTGTGGGAAAAATAAAAGCTTTAGGTACTGCAGGGTCATTATATGCAGCATCAAGCTTTGATAGCCTGAATCCTCAGTTAGCCAGCAAGGAAAGTGCATTATCCATAGAAGATCAAGCAAGAAAATTTATTGCGGAAGCTCATAAACGTAAAATTCGTGTATTTATAGATTTGCCTTCTTGCGGATCTTATGATCTTTATATGCAGCGTCCTGAGTTGTTTGTAAAAGATAAATCAGGTCAGCCTGTAATTCCTGCTGATTGGTCAGATGTAAGATTATTAAATGCCGGTTCTGAAATGTCTGTAAACAAAGATGTATACAATTTGTTTAAAGGCTTTGTCGATATGGTTATTGATCTTGGAGCTGATGGTATAAGAGCTGATGTCGCAACAAATAAACCTGCAAAATTTTGGAAAGAATTAATTAATTATTCAAGGAGCAAGGATCCACAATTTATGTGGCTGGCTGAAGCTTCGGAAAGCTGGACGGAACCTGTTTCCCCTTATGCAGTATTTACACCTTATAACAAATTGTTGGAAGCCGGATTTGACGGATATTACGGCAGTTATTTCAATTTAAAAAATATTAAAACAGGAAAAGAATTAATAGAACTTATTGAAAAAACTAATTCAAATCTTTCAGGGTATACTGAGCATAAGGCTGTTATTGGAAGTTTTGCAACCCATGACGAAATGAGTCCTATGCTTATTAATGGACAAAGATATGTTGAAATGATTATATGGTTAAGTGCTACATTACCGCTAAATTCTTATTTTGTAGACGGATTTGATACAGGTGATAGTTACATATATATGTGGGCAAATAAAAAAGCACCTAAATCATATACTGATGATGATTATTATTTCGTTCACCGTGGAAAGATTGATATCTTTAATTTTTCAAGACAACCTGGGGGAAATAACAAATTTGTTGCCTGGACTTTTGCTATTGCAAATAATTTGAAGCAACAGTTTGCACCTGTAATAAATAATGGGAAATTTGTTCCTTTACGAACTTCTAATCCTTCTGTATTTGCTTATGCTGTTACGTATAAGGATAAAACAATTATTGTAACAGGGAATCTAAATTTTAGAAATAATGTTGATACAACAGTTTATATCCCGCATTTTAATGCAGATACAAGTGTAATTCCTATAAAAATAGAAAATACTCCTATTGCCGGACGCGGTTCTTATAAAGTTACTTTAAACGCCGGTGAAACGCAAATTTTGTTTGTGGAAAATTTGGAGCTTAAATAATAAGAATTAGAATTTAACGCATTCATTCCAAGAAAATTTATAACTTATAAATGATTGATGAATTATGCATAGTAGCGTTTTTTTAAGTAATCTAAACGTTTTCTGTGTTTTTTCATAATTTCTTGAGTTCTTCTGTCAAATTCCCATGCAGGGATAACTTTTCTTTTTGTATCGTCATCTGTTTCATCATTATTAGTCATCAAGATTGAAACTAATTCTCCAGTATTACCAAGCATTTCCATATAGGGATCAGATGCTTCCATGAATTTTTGGAATTTACTTTTAGCTTTTGCTTTTTCAGTTTCGGTATTTTCTTTTGTATTAGTATCACCGTTTGTTTTATCAGTATTATCTTTTGGATTTTCTACATTTTGTCCTTCAATGTTTTCAGGGGTTTGTTCAGCATTTGGCTGTTCTACGTCTGGTTGTTCAGCATTTGGTTGCTCTGCATTTGTCTTTTGTTCTATTTCAGCAACTATTTCTTCTGTTGCAGTTTGTGAATCTTTAGTAGCAGCTTGTTTTAATTCTTGTGATTGTTTTTGTTGAACATCAGTTTGTTGTGTATTATTTTCTGTTTTAACGGTGTTAACATCAGAATTTGTTTGATTGTCTTGTGTTTTTACTTCATTATTAGTTGGGTTTTGTGTATTTGTTGTATTGTTTTCTTTATTTTCTGTTTTATTTTTAGAATCTTGTCCTTCTGTTTTTTCTGCATTTTCATTGTTATTAACATTTTCAGTATTATTTGTATTTTCGGTATTATTGACAGTTTTAGTATTATCTGTTTGTGCGGCATTTTGTAATTTTATATTTTTACTTTTAGCTGCCTGATTGCCTATAGTTCCAGCTATTGTTAAGCCCATACCAATCATGCCGATTATATTTGCAGCTTTGCTGTCGCCTTCTTTACCATTCCATTCTCTGACTTGGTTAATCATCTGGCTTGAGGTAGAAAGTAAGCTGCCTGATTGCATTGCAACAGTTGAAACTTTCATTAATGTTTCTAATCTCTTCGCAGCTTCTTTGCTTATTTCTTTACTGATATTGTTACCTATATCGCCAAACGAACTAAATGCTCCAACTGCACCTGTAATAGCTGATGCTGCACCTGCAATTGTTGCTATTGAACCTAAAATGCCAGAATCCTTACCTTTGAATTCTTGGACAGAAGCTCCTAAGCTTGCAGTTGAACTTACAACATTGAGTGATGCTGTTGCGATTTGTATGCCTGCGCTTGCAGCTTCCCCCGCACCCGTCAAGGATAATGCAGCAGTTGCAATAGACATTCCTAATGTGATAAGTGCCTGATCTATCATTCCGTTCGCCGCAAGTATGCCTGCTTTTACTGTGGCACAGAATAGAGTTCCTCCAATGCCTATGTAAATTAATGCTTGACCTAATGAAGCTAAGAAACCTGTGGCTGTTAGCAATGTCCCAATAGAAGTTATTGCTTGGAATACTTTTTCAAATATTCCGGTTAACCCAAGTTTTCTTTGTAATGCTTTTTGTTTAGCTTCTTCTGATTTTACTCTCTCGTTTGCTTTTTGCTCTTTTGCTTTTGTAACTTTTTGGAATTTTTTGTTTGATGTTTTTATAAATTTTTGTGAAGCAGTAATTTTCTTTTGATTTCTTAACACAATTTTATCGTTAGATGTAAATTCAAGACCTAATTGTGTAATTGTTTGGTTGTTAGTTTCAATTGATGAAATCTTTTCTGTAACTGCTGAATTTTGTGCTTGACCTGCATTAAAGCTATTTGAACCTAAAAGCCCGGCTGTTTGTTGTCCTTGATTATTAGACCCTTGAGCAGCTTGATTAGCTGCAGCAGCTTGTGCTTCTGCAGTTAATTGTTCATTTTGGGCTGTTAATTGTTCGTATTGTACAAGAATTTGTGTTTGTTTTTGTTGAATACGTTCAGTTTCTTTTTGAAGCTTTTCCATTTCTTTAGCTTCTTTATTTATTTGTTTTTCAAGATTTTTAGCTTCTTTTTCTAATTCTTTTTCTGATTTTTCTTCATCTTTTGTAATACTTTCTGTTTCTTTTTGACCTTTTTCAGTTTCAGATTTCATACTGCCAAGATTTTTATTTGCATCCGCAGCTTCACTTTTTGCGTTGTCTTTTGATATTGCAGGGATTTCATCTGTACTATTTGATGAAGCTGATGTACTTGAGCTGTTGTTGTTTACACCTATTGATTGTTCCCCAGTTTTATTCGTGTTCTTCTTTGTCGCAACCATATTTTCTACTTTTGTAGCCTGTCTTACTGGAGAAACAGTGACTGATTCATTATTAGATGGTTTTGAATTTGAAATAACTTTTGTATTGTCTTCTGTTGCTTTAGTAGCTTGATCATCAGTTTTTGCTACTACTTCTTCAGGGCTTTCTGATGAGGTTGTAGAGTCTGTTACAGCTTTGTCATTTGCTTTTTCTTTGTTTTCATCTTCTTGTTTTTGTTCTTCTTGACCTTGAGAAACCCCTTGAGGTGTATCTTCGCCTGTAATTGCTACGATTTTTTCATTTGTGGTGTTTAATAATTTTAATGCCTCATTACTACCAGATATAGCTTTTGTAGTAGTTTTGTCTGCAAGCCTTGGAACTATAGAGTTGCCCATTGTTCTTGCAGCTATACCTATACCCATGCTTATAGCCCCTTTTTTCATATTTTTGAAGCCTTTGGCAAATTGAAGAGAGGCAATCTGTATTAAACCAACTTTAAAACGATATTTGCCTATTTTAGTTAAGGTTATACCGCTGTTTTTAGTAAAATCTAAATCTTCTTTTGCTTGTGGAATAATTTCCTCTTTTTGTTCTGTATGTTCCGCAATTGCTTGATTTTCTTCAGGAATAGCTTTGTCAAGAGCAGTTTTTTCTTTTGATGTATATGCTTTAAATGTTTCTTTCGCTTGTTCGCCTTCTTCTTGTAAGTTTGAAATTGTTTGATTGTTAGAAGAAATTGTTTGTTTATTTTGTTCAACTGTCTTTTTATCTGATTCTTCCATCCCATCATACTTAGAAGAATCGTCTTTACCACTGTTTATGCTTTTATCAATTTCTTCTTCTGATTCGCCTGTCAAATCTGTAATTTCTTTTTTAAGTTGTTTGTTTTCATTTTCAAGAGTTTCTGTTTCTTGTTGACGTTTTTCTTCTGCTTCCTTAAATGCTTTTACCAAGCGTGTAACTTTAAAGTTAGCTAATGCAGCAAATTTCTTATAATTTTTTGCTACTCTAATTGATTTTACAGCTTTTACACTTTGAGCAAGAAGATCTCCGTTGATATCTGCAGCTTCTGAAGTAAGCTGTTTTACAGAATCATCTGTTATTACAAAATCTTCTTCTTTTGTTACTTCAGGAGCTTTTGTTTCTTCTTTTGCTTGTGTGCTTTCAGGATCTGTTTCTTGTACAGCACCTGTTTCGATTTCACTTTCAGGCATGTTCGGTTTTGTTGATATAATTTGGTCTTTAATATCTAAAACATTTGCAATATTGTTGACAGAAGTTTTAGTATCATGTGTATATTCTTTTGTAAAGTTCCCAACTGCTTCAGCCCAAAAAGCAAGTCTTTTCCCCAATATCATTGATATTATTGTTCTAATAGGGCCAAATTCTTTTCTTACTGTTTTAGATGTATGTTTATAATTAGTTTTTGATGTATAGTCTGCAAGTGTATCCCCGATTTCTATTGTTTCATCGGCAAGATTCTCTCCTAAACTTACATGTATGTTAATTTCGTTTAAAGTTTTTGTTACTTCTTGTTTGTCAATTTTGAAACCGGTGTCATCAGAGTTTGTTTTATGATCCTTCAACATATCTGTTAATTGAGCATATTTTTGAGCTTCTTTATCTGATAATGCTTCACCATTATTAATTTTATTTTGGATTTTATTCCATTCTTTGATAAGTTTTTCATAACCTTGTAAAGATAAAAATACTTCACCTATTTTTTTTTCAATTTCGTTTATTTCTTTTTTTATTTTTTCTGGTAAAAGTTCCTCGATTTTATCACTAATTTTTTCATTGTTTTCATCACATTTTTCAATTTTTTGTACAGCTTTTGGTATAAGTTCAAGGAATGGTTCTTTTTCACTTGTAGCTTCATCTTCAGCATCAGTATTTGTTGAAATAAAGTTAGTACTTGTTGTTTCATAAATTGAATGTGCCATATCAAGAACATCTTGTGGGATATTTACACCATTGTTTTCCATTTGGATAATTTCTTCTGCAGAATATCCAGCCCATTGAGGGTCAAGGGTTAAACCTCGTCCTTTTGCGTATGCTTCAAGTGTATATTTAATTCTTATATCGTTTTTTGCAAGTTGATTATATCCGTTAGAACCTGATTTTGCATTTTTCCAAGTATATCCGTTTTCATCTATTGGTTGATATTCTATATTGTCATTTTCGTAATATTCTTTGCAATAATCATTGTAATATTTAAGGAAATTTTCTTTATCATCCCCATTAAGCTCATAATAAAGAGTAATGGCTTCATTATATGTAATTTGTTCGCCGTTTTCCTCTAAATAATATTGCTGTAATATTTCGTATTTGTTTGGTACACCTGTTATGCGCATAATAATCCGTTTCCTTTAATGTTTTTATCGGAATATCAGAGAGGAATCTTTAATAAAATATGTGCGAAATAATATCTATACAAGCGAAAAGCAGATAAAACGAAGGTTTTACCTGCTTTACAATAATTAATATAAAATCGTTAAACTTTTAATTTATAAATGCTTTTCAATATTTGAAATAATTGTAGATTTTGGCATTAAACCAACCAATCTTTCAAGAGCTTTACCGTTTTTAAATACTAATAAACTTGGTAAACCGCTTATCGAATAATCTTGTGCGGTTTTTAAGTTTTCGTCAGTGTTAACTTTTACGAATTTAACTTTTCCTGCAAATTCAGAAGCCACTTCATCTAAAACGGGACCTAATTTTCTGCATGGTCCACACCATGGTGCCCAAAAATCAACAACTACAGGTTGTTCGCAATTCAAAACTTCTTGTTCAAAGTTGCTGTCGTTAATATCAATAGCATTTGACATTTTGTATCTCCTTTTTTAAGTATCTATTTTTAAATTCTAACACAGAAATTTTTTTTGTGCTATTATTCTTATTAGAACTCTATAGGATAAGAAAATGGCTAGGAAAAAAGTAATAGAAATTGTACTTGATACTGAAACAACAGGCTTGGATTATACAAAAGAAAGAATGGTTGAATTTGCCGCAGTGAGGCTTGAAAACGGCAAGATAAAAGATGAATTTCAAACACTTATCAATCCACAACAACATATTAGAAAATCAAGTATTGCAATTCATGGTATAACACCTGATATGGTTGCAGATGCCCCTACTGAAGCAGAAGCCATGCCAAAGATTTTAGAGTTCATTGGGGATTATCCGATAGTAGCCCATAATTGTATTTTTGATTATACATTCTTAAATGAAGCAAGCTTGAGAACAACAGGAAAAGAATTAACTAATCCAAGAATTGATTCTCAACAGATGTTTAAGGAGATTTATCCTGATTTGCCATCTCATGGTTTGGAAGCTTTGACTACAAAATTTAATGTAGATTTACAAAATCATCATAGAGCAATGGCAGATACTATGGGGTTAGCTCTTGCTTATCCGAAATTGAAAAAGTTATACTTGCAAAAATATGATTGGGAAGTTAAGCAATTGGATAATGTTGAATATTTGTTTGAAAGATTTTTGAGAATTCAGCAGACTGTAACAACTTTGCAATCAGAATTACAAGATTTAAAATCAGTGTTCAAATTGTATTTTGAACAGGGTGGAAAGCCTATTGTTTCACAGTCAGGTGAAACTCTTGTTTATAATTCAAAACAGTCATTTGGTTATGACTTGCATCAGATTAAAGATGTATTGGAAGAAGTTGGAGCTTTTGACAAGGCTGTTAAGCTTAATACCGGATTTATAGACAGGTTAGTATGCGGATGCAGGCTTGATGATGAGAAAAAAGAAATTATTAAAGATGCTCGTCATGAGTTGACTGAAACTAGAAATATACAAGTTATAAAAGCAGGAAAGTAGAAGAGATATGTTAGCCAAATTAGCACAATTTTTTAAGGAACCTCCAGCTCAAGAAACAATTCAAGATAGTGAAAAAGTTAAAAGTATGTATGCTCATTGGAGGTTGAGAATTTTTTATGCATGCTTTATTGGGTATACTGTATTTTATTTATGTAAGAAAAATATTGCAGTTGCGCTTCCGGGATTAAGCAGTGAGTTTGGGTATTCAAACACTGAGCTTGGTCTTTTAGGAAGTTCTTTATATTTGACATACGGTATCGGAAAATTTGTAAATGGAGTTTTAGCTGACGGGTCGGATGTTAGAAAATTCTTACCTACAGCTTTAATAATGACAGCTATTGCAAACATTTGTTTTGCATTGTCTGCTGTATTCATTACTCCCGGACATTTTTCATTTTTCGGGTTACCAACTAATACTATTTTGTTATGGTTGTTTGTATTTTTCTGGGGTGCTTCAGGTTGGTTCCAATCTGCAGGGTTCCCTGCCGTTGCAAAGAGCTTAACTTATTGGTATTCAAATTCTGAAAGAGGAACAAAATGGTCATTGTGGTCTTGTTCTCACCAGACCGGAACATTTTTAAGTGTAATTGTTTCAGGGTTTTTGGTTGCTCATTGGGGATGGAAAATGGCATTTTTCGTTCCTGGAACTTTAGCTATAATTACTGCTGTATGGTTATATGATAGATTACGTGACAGACCGCAGTCTTTAGGCTTACCTGATATTGAAACTTATAATAATGAACCGGTTGCTCAAAAAACTGATAATTGTGAAGAAGATAACAGATCTTATATCGAAATATTTAAAGAAAATATTTTGTATAACAAAACAATTTGGTTATTAGCAATTGCTTATATATTTGTTTATATTATCAGATTTGGTGCAGAAGATTGGATGATCAAGTATTTGAGTGAAGCAAAGCACAACTCGCTTGAAATTGCTGCTATGAAATTGAGTTCACTTCCTCTTGTAGGTATTGTCGGTACAATTTGTGCAGGTTTAATATCTGATAAAATTTTCAAAGGACAAAGAGCTATCGTAAACTTGATTTATTTAACAGGTGTTGTTATTTGTCTTGTTCTTTTGAAATTTAATACAATCAGTGCAATAGACTTTATTTTAATCGGTTTGCTTGGAGCATTTACGTATGGCCCTCAGATGATGATTGGCGGCCTTTGCGCAGTTGAATCAAGCTCTAAAAAAGTTGCATCTGCTGCAACAGGATTTACTGGAACATTTGGTTATATCGGCGCAGTTTTATCCGCAACAGGTACAGGTTTTATGGTAGACAAATTCGGATGGAACGGTGCAATTGCATTTTGGGTATTTTCAGCTGTAGTTTGTATAGCAATATGTGTTGTTCTTATGTTGGATGAAAAAAAGAAAAGACATAATACTAAATAAGCTATTGCGGCAAAACAAACCAAAAAGTACTACCATAATGTAGTCTGGATTTTACAAAAATATCACCACCGTGCGCGTTGGTGATTTTTTTGCACACTGAAAGACCTACTCCGGAACCTTGTTGTCGTTTAAGTTGGCTTCTGTTAACTTGAGAAAAAAGATTGAAGATAGTTCCTATATCTTTTTTGCTAATGCCATCGCCATTGTCTTTTATCTCAAATATAAATTCTTTATTTGCATTTATATATGTAACTATTGATATTGTGCTGTTTATGTTGCTGAACTTAATTGCATTTGAAATTAGGTTGTAAACAAGCTGTTTAAATCTTAAAGGGTCGGCATTAATTGTTACGTCTGACAATGTATAATTGAATGTAAGATTTTTTTCTTTTCTCATCTCATCGAAACTCCAGATAATATCATTGATAAGTTTTTTGGGCCTGAATGTTTCAATTTTTAATTCCATAGGTTTGTATTCGCTTCGAGCAAAATCCAGTACATTTTGTATAAGTCCCATTAAAAATTCGGCACTTTTATTAATATTTTTGATATATTTTTCTTCATCTGTGTTTTTTAATTTCTCGACAAGCAAATCTGAAAAACCGATAATAGAATTTAAAGGAGTTTTGAATTCGTGGGAAACACTGGCAAGAAATTCCATTCTGCTTTTGTGATTTTTTTCTTTTTCTTCCCACAATGATAAAATTTCCAGCTTATGATTAATGTATTCAAGTAAAATATTTATGGAACTTATATATCTTTTATAAAAATCCTCATTATAGCTTGCAAGTCCTATATAGCCTAAAGTATTGTTTCTGTAAACAATAGGTTTTACTATTTTGTTATCATTTGACACAAAGTTCATATACTCATACAATTCTTCAATTTCTACATTGTTATAAAAATCAAGAATTGTTTGACGAATTTTTTTGATTTCTTTTACAAGTTCAGGATTTTTTTTGCAGTTTTCTGCTGTTTTTATTTTATTAATTTCAATTTTGTTAGTTTCCCAATTTGCAAGCCCTATCCAGCAAATATCCGCTTTTGTTAGCTCTAGCAAACCTTGTATTATAAAATTAGCAGTTTCTTTTTCATTTGTTGCTGCATTAATTTTTTTCACAAAATTATAAATTGCTTCTTTGTTCATTGTATAATTATAATATGAACAAAAAATTATTTGTAATATCAGGATCATCAGGTGTCGGAAAAGGAAC
>CALVGY010000055.1 GCA_944327215.1 Candidatus Gastranaerophilales bacterium
TGAACTTCCAAGTGCAATTGAGCCAAGACCTGATGCGAGAGAGTAGCGCCCCAGTGAAATTGAATAATCACCCTGATCCTTAGCAGTGTCACTTATTGCAACCCCGACAATACCAGTTGCTTGTGAACTATGACCGATTGCAACGCCCCCACTCTTAGTCGCTTTTGCAGCATGACCAATTGCAACGCCGGAATCCTGTGAAGAATTTGCAGCATGACCGATTGCTATTGAATAATCTCCTTGGGTTTGAGTCTTAGGGGTGTATACTGGGTCTCCACTCCCTATTGCGATTGAATATTCCCCATTTGCGATAGGGGAAGCTCCCATAGCTATTGAATAATTCTTATATGCGATAGGGGAAGCTCCCATAGCTAATGAATATTCTCCGTATGACTTTGCACCATACCCGATAGCTGTTGATCTTTTAGCCTCAGCAAGAGACTGTACTCCAAAGGCAGAGGTAGTATACTCTAATGCCCTTGCTAGATATCCTATTGCTGTTGAATATGTGTTCGTAGCTTCTGAAGAGCCACCGATTGCTGTTGAATAATCCCCTGATACTTTAATATCTGCTCCTACACCGGTACTGTTACTACCTGGGGTAGTTGTGGTTGTGCCTAATAAAATACCTTTATTTACCATTCGTAAACGACCTACAACATCCTCGTTTGATTTAAATAATATATGGTCCTTGGTCCCAGCGGTATTAATTAATAAACGAGCTCCGGTATCTGTGTCTAATGCTTTTGCTTGTCCGATCATTGCAATTTGGGCATTACCTATCCCGTAATAGGCATCTGAGCCGTTATCTGCCCAAACCCAAGGAGAAGATTGATCCAGTTTATTCCTTGTCGTCATGACAGGTGCCATTGCAGCCATGATGATACTTAATATCAACATGACTACCATCATTTCTGCCAATGTAAATCCTAAATTGGATTTATGAAATATGTTTTTAAATTCTTTTTTTAACTTATTACGTAAACAACAACTATATAAATCTGGCATAACAGACATCCCAATATTATCCATAAAATATCCTCTTTTGTTTATTCTTGTATTCCTTAAATAATATTATAAACGATGTTTACACATTTTTCAACACTGTGACAAAATTTCATTATATGTTTTAAAATGTGTTTTACAGACTTCATTCAATCTTTCTTTTCCATATTTATTTTCTTATTCAAATGCGTTTTCTTTAACCAACTTTGAACAACCTTTTTGAAACTTGATTTTAAACGTTTCTTCCATTGACTGAATTTTTTGCACAAACGCGGCTCGAGCAAGAACTGATGCCGCAGCAACTGCAATATCACTTTCAGCCTTACACATTTGCTCTAATCTTATACTTCTGCCATTTTTCATTAATGCAGATTTTATTAAACTTTCATCCCCGAATTTATCTGATAAAGCATACTCACAAGTTGATGAATTTAAAATATTTTCAATTGCTCTTGCATGACCCCAAGCCAATAACCTATTCAAATTCCCAATATTAGAATACAATTCATTATATTTTTGATTAGCAATCATTATAATCGAGTGAGGAGCGTGTTTTTTGATTTCAACAGATAAAGATAACATTTTCTTGTCAGTTAACTTTTTACTGTCCTTAATTCCAAGTTCTTTGAACAATTCGGCATTCTGTTCATCAACTAAAACCCCTGCAATCACAAGAGGACCGAAAAAATCCCCTTTGCCTGATTCATCTGTTCCAATATGCGCAATATAATCAGTCATCATAACCTCTTTTTTATTTAAAACCTAATGAAGTGAATCCGGTACTGCCATAGGAATAGGGGCAGCTGTTGGTTTTGACGGAACAACAGGTTTTGCCGCAGGCAATACTGTTTGTTGAGATTTTACAGGGTCAGCTTTTTTATTGTTTGTATTAATCGTTTTCACAACATTTTGAACAGCTTCTTGAGCCGTTTGAGCAGATTGAGGGTCCATGCCTGCTACATCACCTGAATCTTGTTTGACTTCTTCTTGAGCCTTTTCTTCTTCTTCGTCACCAATAATTTTAACATTTGAACCGGCTGCAAATGGTATTAATTTAACCTCAGGATAATTGAATTCAGCTTTACCATAAGGTTCTGTCGCAACTTTCATAATATCTTTCCAAATTAATGCAGGAACTGTACCACCCTGAACTGATTTGTTCATAACCGTATTGTCATCATTTCCAACCCAAACTCCTGCTACAATATGAGGGGTATAACCTACAAAATAAGCATCTTTATTATCATCTGTCGTCCCTGTTTTGCCGGCTGCAGGTTTGCCTATATTAGCGGCACGACCTGTCCCATTTGTTATTACTGTTCTCATCATCGCAGTCATTTCTGCTGCTGTATTCATACTCAATTGATGTGAAACTTTTGTTCTTGGTGCTCTATATACAACTTTGCCACGAGATGTCTCTACTCTTTCAATTGCATAAGGTTGTACAACATAACCACCGTTTGCAAATGCTCCATAAGCTCTAGTAAATTCAAAAAGTTTTACTCCATTTGAACCAAGTGCAATTGTATAGTCGTATTCTAAAGGAGTTTCAATCCCAAGAACTCTCGCAATCTGGATAACAGATCTTACGCCTACTTCTTTTATCAGCCTTGCAGCACAAACGTTTGATGAAACCATCAAAGCTGTGTATACAGGGATATTTCCTCTATATTTATTACCATAGTTATGTGGTGACCACTGACCAATTGTAATAGGTCTGTCTTCAATCATATCATTAGGGCTAATCCCTTTTTCCATAGCTGCCGCATAAACTATAGGTTTAAATGCTGATCCAGGTGGACGTACAGCTTGTGTTACTCTGTCATATTGACTCTTAGTGTAATCTTTTCCGCCGGAATATACAAGGATTTTACCATCTATCGGACTAAAAGCAAATACTGCTGCCTGATTTTTTTCTCCTCTCAAACCCCAATTAATAAGATTTTTACGAATTGCTTCATCAGCAGCTTTTTGAGCCTTATAATTCAATGTCGTAACAACTTTATAACCGCCTTGAGAAATTTCAGCCTCATCAAAACCTAAATTTTCCAACTCTTTTAGCACGTAATCACAGAAATATGGAGCTTTATTTGTAGTGTAGAATTGTGGAACTTTCGCAAGATGAACTTTTTCTTCTTTAGCTTTTTCATATTCATCTTTTGTAATGTATCGCATCTTATACATTCTCAAAAGAACCTGATTACGTCTTTTTACTGCTAAATCCATATTATTAAACGGGTTATAAACAGAAGGTGCCTGAGGCAAACCTGCAATCAATGCCAGTTCTGCCAAATCACAATTTTTCAAATGTTTATCAAAATAAATTTGAGCGGCAGCCTCTACACCATAAGCTCCTGCACCCAAATAAACATTATTCATATACATTTCTAAAATTTGATCTTTAGAAATTGTTTTTTCAATTCTTGCTGCAATAAATAGTTCTTTTAACTTTCTGTCAAAAGTTCTTTCATTATTCAAAAATAAAACTCTTGCAAGCTGTTGAGTAAGAGTACTTGCACCTTGAACAACATGGCCTGCCAATACGTTTTGAACCATAGAACGAGCCAAACCGGTTAAGTCATAGCCGTGATGGCGATAAAAATTCTTGTCCTCGGTTGCAATTAATGCTTTTTTCAAATTATCCGGAATATCTTTTAATTCTATTTTTTCATAAGTATACGCCGTAAATGTTTTTATTATTTCGTCATCTGATGAATAAATTTTTGTAACAATATTAGGTTTGAATTGTTCCAAATTATTAATAGGCGGAAGCGAAGACAGGTAAAGCTCCAATGATGCTACACCTGCAAGTAAACATGCACAACCCATTATAAAAATAAATTTTAGCGTCGAAAAAAATCCGCCGTCTTTTTTAGAATTCCTTGATATATTGGCTTTTGCCATTTCTTTTGCTTTTAAGTTTCTATTTACATAGTATTTTGTCATCAATACTCCCTCATCAACTTCATAATTCTATTATAAAATAATTTTATTGGCAAATATAATGTGATATTATAGAATTATGTTTGATTTTTTATGCGTAATTATAAATGAAATTCGCTCATATTTTGTCCCTGAAAAAGTTGAATACGAGATTACAGGGGAATGCAAAAAATGCGGGAAATGCTGCAATTATATGTATAGTTATGATACATATACAGAAAAGGAATTCAAAATTATGCAATTTTTATTTCCGGCATACAAAAGATTTTATATAAAAGGGAAGGATGAACAAGGGAATTTAATCTTTGCCTGTAAATTAGTAACAAAAGAAGGATTGTGTTCTGATTATGAACACAGATTACCTATGTGCAGAAAATATCCCGCAAAAAAGATATTTTATCCCGGAAAATTACATGAAGGCTGCGGTTATAAAGTTAATATAAAAAGTTTTGATGACTATATGAAAAAATAACTAAAAAGCATCAGTTTTAATAGGATTTTTAAATTTAGTAATATTTCCCTGAAACAATAATTTAACAGAACCGACAGAACCATTTCTGTGCTTTGCAATAATAACCTCAGATTCACCTTTTACAGTCGCTTTTGCTGCAATATCTTCTTCACCGTCTTCCGCTTTTCTGTAGTATTCATCACGATAAATAAACATTACAATATCGGCATCCTGTTCGATAGATCCAGATTCTCTCAAATCCGAAAGCATAGGACGTTTATCAGTTCTTGATTCAACAGCACGAGATAACTGAGATAATGCAATTACAGGAACATCCAACTCTTTTGCAAGAATTTTCAAACCTCTTGATATAGCAGAAATTTGCTGCATTCTATCTTCTCGACCTGAACTTTCCATCAATTGAAGATAATCTATTAAAACAAGCCCAAGATTTTTTTCTTCCATTTTTAATCTTCTGCATTTCGCTCTGATATCAGTAATTGTGCAACCCGATGTGTCATCTATATAAATCGGAGCTTGTGCAAAAGAATTCATTGCAGTCGCAAGTTTTTCCCAATCTTTGCTTTGCATGTTTCCCGTTTTAACCCTTTGGGAATCTATTTCCGCCTCTGAACATAACATACGCTGCATTAGCTGTTCCTTTGACATTTCTAATGAAAATACAGCAACCGGAACTTTTGCCTTTAATGCAACATTTTGTGCAATATTTAGTGCTAATGCGGTTTTCCCCATCGCAGGACGGGCTGCTAAGATTATCAAATCCGATTTTTGAAGACCGTTTAATATTGCGTCCAATTCATAAAAGCCTGTTGGAACACCTGTCAATTCATCTTTATGTTCATAACGGTATTCAATCTTTTCATAAGTATTTAAGACCAAATCTTTTACATGAACCAAATCAGATGTCGCTTTTTTTGAAGCTATATCAAATATAAGTTTTTCTGCACTGTCTAAAGACTGATCAATAGGATTTACGTCATAGCCAAAAGATACAATCTCTGACCCTGCATTAATCAAAGCTCTTTTAATAGCTTTTTCCTGAACAATCTTGGCATAATATTCAATATTTGAAGTAGTTATTGTTTTGTAACAAAGATCATTTACAAAAGCACGACCGCCAATTGTTTCAAGCTTTGAATTATAACTCAATACATCAGAAACTGATACAATATCAATTCTTTCATTTGAATTGAATAACTGGAGCATAGCATCATAAATATATCGGTGAGCAGGTTTGTAAAAACTTTCCGGTTTCAAAATCTCAACAACTTTTGTTATAACATTTGGATTAACAAGAATTGCACCTAGAACAGCCTCTTCTGCCTCAATGTTTTGAGGCAACATCCCAAAATTGTTTTCTTTTTCCTTTACTGCCATGCTTTTATTTTCTCCTATTGCTACATGATATTACACAAAAAATAATTTTGCATGTAAAATTTTGTTGACAAAAAAAATTTATAAAACAAAATCTATATATGATAAAAACATTTTTAAACACCAAAGCCTTTATTTTGAGCTGCAAATCAAATACTCATGAGAAAATCGGGAAAATACTGCTTAGAAATACTTTGAAAATAGCCACAGCTGAATCATGTACAGGAGGATTAATCAGTTCCAGATTAACTGACGTGCCGGGAAGCTCTGCTTATATTCATGCAAATTTTGTAACTTATTCAAATGAGGCAAAAAAACGATTTCTTAATGTCTCTCAACAAACTTTAGATGAATATGGCGCAGTCAGCGCTGAATGCGCCAAAGAAATGGCCCAAGGATTGCTAAAACTAACAAACAGCGATATCGTTCTGTGCACAACAGGGGTAGCCGGACCTTCTGCAAGTGAGCAGAAACCTGTTGGATTAATGTTTGCAGCTTGCGGGTATAATAATAATATAAGCGTTAAAGAATTTAGGCTTAATCCAAACTACAATCGAAAAAACATGAAATTTATGTTTTCACAAGAAGCTCTAAACTTTTTGCTTGACACCTTGAACATGTAATATTTTACCTTGTAATAACCCTGTATATGCCGCAACAAAAACTGCTTGTGCCCTATTTTTGGAATTTAATTTCCGTAAAATTCCGGTAACAAGAACCTTGATAGTATGAGGACTCAAAAATAAAATAGCTGCAATTTCACTATTTGAATAACCATTAGCTATTAAATACAATACCTCAAGTTCTCTAGGTGTTAACTCTTTTGACATTTTTAAGTACTCGCTAACTAAATTAGATATTTATAAGTATCCGCTATGTATAATTATAGGTTACAAGTAAAATCTTGTCAACATTTGTAAAATAGGAATATATGTATAACGATAAAGAAATACTTAAACAATTTGGCAGAAATGTAAAAGCAGAGAGAGTACGCCTCGGCTATTCGCAAGAAACACTTGCGGAAAAAATGAGCGTTAACAGAGAATACATAAGCCGAATTGAAAGGGGCATGCAGAATATGTCTCTTGCAAAAATTGTTACCCTTGCTAATTTTCTTGACACTAATATAAATGACTTGTTAAGATTTTAAAACTTGTATAACTATTTCATAATTATCTCAGCCATAACTTCAGGGAATTCATTCATTAGCATTTCGGCAAATTTTTCAGTATCAATTTGAGTTATAACAATCGACAAAAGATCATTTGGCAATTCTTCCATCATTTGTTGAATATATTCCGGCTCAATAACTGACATAGCCTTGATAACTTCAGGTTTTTGTTTTTCTCGATTAATTATCTTTGTATATGCATTAGCATCAAATAATTGAAACCATTCATTATGTTCTTTCCCAAGAGAAAGGACTAATTGTTGTTTTTGTGTTGGCTGAAATGCGGTCAATGCATCTTTATATTCTAAAGGATTTAGTTGCCCGAACTGTTTACTTAAATCAATGCTGTTCATGCTTTCAACACCTTCTCCGGTAATTTGTTCGAGAACCTGTGCAACATATTCTTCAGGAATTGATTGAATATGTTTTAAAATCTTATTTTTATCAATATCAGTACTTGTCAAAAATTTGTCTAACTGCTCATCAGGCATTAATTGTACAACCTCTTCCTGAGAAAACATTTCAAATACAGTATTTACAAGTTGTTCAGGAGGCAATTCTTCCAACATTTTCATTAATTTGTCATCAGTAAAAAAGTACAGGCCTTGCAACAAATCTTTCTCTTCCATTTGAGGTAAAAATTGACGCAACTGCATGCCTGTCATTTCTCTTAAAATCATATACTTGTTGTTTGTATCAGCCAAATCAAACAACTCCATAACCATATTTACATTAGTCGTTAATTCTTGAGCAAGCTCTATTGCAAGTTGATTTCCCTGTGCAGCTTCTGCCTCAATAATTTCTTCAACAGACATGTTTGCATATTCTTCTTGGAATTTAACCGCGCTAATATGCAAAGCTGTTTGCAGATATTCAACATTGGAATCAATAACTAAACTCATAATACTCCTAGTATATATACTAAAAGTATTAACGGTAACCAATTTCAAAAACTTTAAATATTGTAACTTTTGTTAATAATACATATCAAATTATTTTAGATTATTAAAATATCAAAACTTTAAATTAAAAAATTCTAAATAATTTTAATAAATTGTGGAGCGTAGGGGACTCGAACCCCTGACCCCGACACTGCCAGTGTCGTGCGCTACCAACTGCGCTAACACCCCACCCCTTATGATGTTTTATATTACAGACAAAATATTATAATATAAAAACCCAACTTTTACAAGTTAAGTGTGTAATATATAAACATAAATGAATTTCATAATGTAAAATTTATTATTTTATTCAGCAAACTTTTTTTGCAATTATAAAAACCGACTAAATTATTTAATAGTCGGTTTTTATATATCTATTATTTTTTTTAATTAATTTTTCTATACCCGCATTTTGAACAAACGCCATCAGGACTGAGTGCTATACCACATAGTGGGCAACGATCAATTGTTTTTGTAACCTTATATTCTTCAGATGCTGTATTATCTCCGCTTACAAAGGTTATTTTTGCAATATTCAATTTGTCTTTCAACAAATCATAAACAATTTTTATCATACCCTCTACTGTCATTGTCTCTTTTGTAACAACTATTCTGCAATCAGGATAAGCTGTTGCAAGTTCCGTTTTAAAAGCTTCACCTTTCATTGTATTTTGCGGAGCACCGTTTTTAATCCCTTGTTTTTCATAAACCTCTAAAATTGCAGGCAAAAGCGGATCATCTTCACGCAAAATCGTTGCATGGTCAAAATTTTTCAAAACATTCCACGCAGTTTTTTTGATTTCATTGCAAGGAAAAACCATATTTACACCAGGATTTATACTGTCTTCAACCTCAATAGTTAAAGTCCCTGTATGCCCATGCAAATACTGAGCTTCGCCTTTGAATCCGTAAAATCTGTGTGCATACTGCAAGTCAAAAGTTGTAATTGATTTCATATTTTCCTCCTTTTTTAATATTTTATATAAATAAATTGGAATTTGAATTACTACTCTCGGCTATATATTTTGCCACTCCGCCGATTTCTACGCCGTCAATAAGTTCTTCTTTTTTAATTCCCATTACATCCATGCTCATCTGACAGGCGATAAATTTAACACCATTTGCTTGAGCTTGAGTAATAAGTTCTTTCAGGGTTGAAATATTTTTGTTTTTCATAACCCATTTCATCATCATAGAACCAACTCCGCCCATATTCATCTTTGAAAGGGTTAATTTATCAGCACTTTTCGGCATCATAAATCCAAACATCTTATCAATTAATGGTTTTTTAACGGTTACGTTTTCTTTCCTCAAAATATTTAAACCCCAGAAAGTGAAAAACAATGTAACATCACGCCCGCTTGCTTTTGCGCCATTTGCAATAATAAAAGCAGCAAGAGCCTTATCCAAGTCATTTGAGAAAACAACTATTGTTTGAGCATTTTTAGTCGTGACTTGCTTATTTTGGGTCTGAGGAAGTGCTTGACCTTTTTGAATTGTTGCAATAATTTTTTTATCTTTGTTATCCAAATTAATCAAAGTATTATTTGTAGAGTCACACCATGCCTCAACATCAGCGTAAAAGCCCTTATCAGTTGATGAAATTTCTAATAAATCACCATCTTTAATATTAGAGATATTTTCAGCCAACTTCATAATCGGCCCCGGACATGATAATCCGCAAGCATCAACTTTCAAAACATTTTCACTTGGTTTTGCACAAGCTTGTGCATTAATCTTTTTTGTAACTTTGCTCTCTTTGTCTCTTTGAATTTCTTTATAAAGCTTCATGCCTGCCATCAAAGAATACACGTTATTAAATCCTTTTTGAATTAAAATTCTTGATGCTAAATAACTTGTGTATCCTGAATCACAGACTAAAATAACTTTTTTATCAGTAGGGATTTCACCTGCTCTATCTCGTAATTTTGCAAGCGGGATATTTACAGCTCCGTCAATAGTTTTTGTATTATAACTTGCAGGGATTCTAACATCCACAACAAACGAACCTTCAATATCTTCATAAAAAGCAGGTTTTACAAAACCTCTCAAAACGTTATCCGCACACATTCCTAAAATATTTACAGGATCTTTTGCAGATGAATAAGGAGGAGCATAACACAATTCACTGTCTAACAAGTCTTGAATATTTCCGTTATTACGCATTACAGAAGATATTACATCAATACGTTTTTCGACACCTTCTTGTCCTACAGCCTGCGCACCAAGAATTTTCCCTTCGTTATTGAATAACAGCTTGTAAAAAGTAGATGTTGCATCAGGATAATACCCTGCATGAGAATTTCCAAATGTCAAAATTTTCCAATAAGGAATACCCTCTCTTTTTAAAAGCTTTTCGTTATAACCAACAGCTGCCACTGTGTAATCAAAAACTTTCAAAACAGATGTACCCTGAGATTTTTTATACAAAGAATTTAGCCCACAAATATTATCAGCAATAATTCTCCCTTGTCTGTTTGCAGGTCCTGCTAAAGGAATAAGTACATCTTCACCCGTCACAAAACTTTTGACTTCAACACTGTCACCACCTGCAAAAATATCAGGATCAGATGTCTGCATACTATCATTTACTTTAATTCCTCGATTAACTTCTAATCCCGCTTTTTGAGCTAAAGATATTTCAGGTCTTACTCCGATTGATAAAATTACAATGTCAGAAGAAATTTTTCTACCAGATGTTAATTCTATTTCATTATCACTAAATTTTTTAACTCCATCTGACAAAATTAATTCCACTCCGTTCGCTCTCATCTCATTTTGAGCAAAACAAGCAACTTCATAATCAACAGGAGCTAAAATTTGATCCGCTAACTCAATAAGCTTTGTATCAATTCCAAGATGAGCAAGATTTTCAGCCATCTCAACACCAATAAATCCGCCACCTACAACCACTGCATTTTTAATATCACGTTTAGCAACATAATCTTTTATTTTATCAGCATCTGCTAATGTTCTGACTGTAAAAATATTTTCATTGTCAATCCCATCCAAATTAGGTCTTATAGGATTTGCCCCCTGAGCCAAAACTAATTTGTCATAATAAAATTTTTCATTGTTTTGAGTAAGAACATATTTTTCATCCCTATTAATCTCAACAACTTCACAGTTCAATTGAACATCAATATTAAACATATTTTTGAATCGTTCAGGATTAGATACAAGAATTTTATCTCTATCAGAAATCACATCTGAACAGTAATAAGGAAGCCCGCAATTTGCGATAGAAACTTCATTTGTACGCTCCAAAATTGTAATTTCACAATTTTCATCTAATCTTCTCAATCTTGTTGCACAGCTTGCTCCACATGCGCCGCCGCCTATTATAACTGTTTTCATTTAATCCTCTTTCAAATTTTCATATATTCGCATATTCATATATTTATATTATCAAATTTTTTCTGATGAGTCAATAGATAATTTGACAATATTCGCATATTGTAATATTCTCATAATATGAAAAACGAAAATATAGATATAGATGAATACACAGCAATCTTTAAAGCACTTGCACATCCAACAAGGTTAACTATTGCATATAATTTAATGGCACAACCTGAATGCAATGTGAGTAAAATGTGTGAATGTTTACAAATTCCCCAACCAACAGTTTCACAACACTTGACCATACTGAAAAATGCAAACGTAATTTCAGGCCACCGCCACGCAAATCAAATATGCTACAAAGTAGAAAACCCAAAAGTTATCAATATATTAAAGCAAATAGCTAAAGACTAATTTTCACTATAATTTATTAAACTTGTAAGTATTACTGCCAATAAACTTTAAAGTTTTTAATTTCTTCAATAGTTTTGTGATAATCCCCCTTGAAACAAATCGTTCTATCGTCAATATAAAGATATGACGGCAATTTTACATTAGTAACATCCTTAAAGAACTTATCTAAATTGTTATTAATTAGCCATTTTGTTGCAAGCATCAAGTTTCTTGATGTAAAAAGATACAATTCTGCACTTTGAGATAATGTTTCTAAAAACTCATAAGCCCCAACTTTAATTTTAGGAATGTAATTTTCATTAAATTTTTCTTTTCCGTACTCATTTAGTACGCCGTCTAAATCTATAAGTATCTTTTTAGTGAACATAAAATTACCTTATTAAATGGACTGTCATTCCTGTTAATAATG
>CALVGY010000056.1 GCA_944327215.1 Candidatus Gastranaerophilales bacterium
GCGTTGGTGAAAGACAAATGGGATATTTATTCGGGCAATATAAAAGGATTAAAGATGTATATGAAGGTGGAGTTTTACCAGGGGAAGGGCTTTCATACGGAGGCTCCCTTGCCAGAAAAGAAGCTACAGGATTTGGACTCATATATTTTATGAGAGAGATGCTAGCTCATAATAATCTTAGTCTCGAAGGAAAAACTGTCACTATATCAGGTGCAGGAAATGTCGCAATTTATGCTTGTCAAAAAGCATTGGAATACGGAGCAAATGTTGTTGCGATGAGTGATTCTCAAGGCTGTATCTACGACAAAGACGGAATTGATTTAAAACTCATCAAACAAATAAAAGAAGTCCAACGTGGAAGAATTCGCGAATACTTAAATGTACACCCAAAAGCAGAATATATTGAGAGAAAGAGTGAAGATTCTCCAATATGGGAAATCAAAACAGATATAGCATTACCTTGCGCAACCCAAAATGAAGTAACTCTTAATTCCGCAAAAAAATTAGTCAAAAATGGAGTAATTGCAATAGGAGAAGGGGCAAATATGCCTTGTTTGAAAGATGCTACAGAATATTTCCTAAACAACAATATCCTTGTCGCACCTGCAAAAGCTGCAAATGCTGGTGGCGTAGCAATTTCCGCAGTCGAAATGAGCCAAAACAGTATGAGATATTATTTATCTTTTGAAGAGGTAGATAAAAAACTAAATGAAATTATGACAAATATATTCAATTCTTGCAAATCAGCGGCAAATTCTTATAATTTAGGAAATAATTATGTTGCAGGAGCAAATATCGCAGCATTCACAAAACTTGCCGATGCAATGATCGCTCAAGGAATAGTATAAGATTATTGTAGCTGTGTAAATATACTATTAATTGCAGCAGGTGCACATGCCTGATTATTTCTTTTTGCATATTTATATGTATTATATTTACAATATTCATTAATTATAGTTCTATAAGTTTCAATTTCTCTATTATTTATATTGATAATAAAATTTGAAACTAAAATAGGATATTGATCTTTATAATTATCATCTTCAACATTATTTGCGCTCGGGAAGACTGTTTCAATCAATCTTTGTCTTTCGGACTGGAATAATAAACAAGTTGATCTAATATAACCTACAAAACGACGATCTGAAATAAAATTATCTGCTACTCGCTGACAAACGTCATTATGATATTTTTGGCTTTTAATCATATTGTTATAAGCCAATTTTTTAGCTGCGCTATCAACTGCAAAAGCTGAATTTGAAATTCCAATTAATAAGATTAGTAATAATATTTTCTTCATAATAAAAATATTATACACCCTTTAACAAGCTATGGCAGGGATTTTACATTCGTTAATACAAGGGAGCTCTATATTATAAATATTATAATTAGATTCTTTGCTCTCCGCATAAATTACCCCATTATGAGCATTTATAATTTGTTTTGCAAGATAGAGTCCAAGTCCGCTTCCAACTTTTCCCATTTTTTCAGAAGCCGTTGAATAGCGTTTGAATAAATTTTCCAATTGATCTGATGAAATAAAAGGGCTTTCAAAGCCTAATGATAAAAATACATTTTTCCCATTTCTTGTTTTTTTGATATCACAAGTTATTTCAGTATTTTCATAAGCGCTTGAGATACAGTGATCAATTAAATTTTCAAAAGCTTTTTTTATCTGATTTTTATCCGCATATACAGTAAAGAATTTTTCTTTAGCCTTTACTCTTATATTAATATTTTTATGATGCATAGCTTTCACGTATTTGTGAAAACATTCATCCATAAGTTTCATTATCTGAATTTTTTCATAAGACAAAGATATATCTTTATTTTCATATTTGTATGTAGACAAAAGTGTTGATAACATATCATACATATAGCGACAAGAATCCAATGTCAAATTAAGCACTTCTTTCTGCATTTTATTAACTTTACCAAGGTTACCGTCAATTAAAAGTTCTAAGGCCCTTATTTGAGCAAGAGTCGGAATTTTTAAATCATGGCTTAGTGTTGATATATAAGTTTCTCTTTGTTTTTGCGCAGCTTTTTCAATATCTATATTTCTGCCAAAAATTACAAATCCTTTAACTTCGTCACTGTCATTAAAAATTGGGACTTTTCTTATATTAAACCAATTTTGTTTACCGGATTTTAATTTTAGAATTTTATCAGTTACAAATGGAGATTTTGTTTGCATAATGTGTTTATTTTCTTCTTTTATCATCTCCAAAGTGTCGGTATCGAAAACATCTTCAAGATATCGCAGTTTTTCAATATCTTCTTCCGCATTAAAATATTTTATAGCTTCAGAATTCCCTGTTATAAATTTACACTCAGTATCTGTTATATAAGCAACAAGCGGTAAATTACACATTATTGTCGTTAGATGATTTGAGCTGTATTCAATTTGTTTAATTAATTTGTTTTCTCGCTCTTCATTTTCTTTTGCCATATATCGCTTTGATATCTTTAGGACAACAAAGACATTAACCATACAAGATAACAAGATTAAATACAGAATATGTAATGTACATTGAAATTTTAAGACAAAGCACATTGAAGTAGTGATAACAAGAGATAAAACAACGCAAAAAATGTAATTCTTAGATATATTCGGCATACTTTCCTCTATTTCCCAATTAGTATATCAATACTAAATTAAGAAATAAAAAAATACATTCCCCACATGTGCTATTATTCACAATTACATTTTTTCTTGCTGATAGGACTGCCAAAAATCATTCGCAATCCGCCAAATGACTTTTTCATAGTGCAATTTATACCTGATGTCATTTCCTCCAAGTTACATAATATTTTATTCAATTCGGATATACTGCAGCCAATTTGCGGGACTGTTTTGTTGAATTCTCCTGTCATATCTTTTATATTATTTCCAACAGCCAACAAATCTTCATTTGCAGAATTCATTGCCTTTTTATCGAATGTATCGTTGATATTATCAGTAACTGAACTTACATTTTCTGAAATTTTAACAAAATTATGGCTACTGTCTTTCAAATCTGATGACGCTTTTACAACATTTGGTTTTACATCTACTGCCATTGTATTAAGCGTTCCGAACAAATCCCCCAATGCTTGAACAGTTATATTCAAATTAGAAACAGTTTGCGCAATATCTTCTTTTATATCATCTAAAGAATCCGGATCTTGATTAGATAAATAAGTATCCAATTCAACAGATGATTTGCCTGCAATTCTGTCACCATCTTTTATCAGAAACTGAGACGGATCTTTAGGATAGATTATGTCAATATAATCAAATTTATCATTATGCTTGTTTTTTTCTCTTTTTAAGCAAGCCGTAATATTCACAGGCAGCCTCAAATCCATAGGATGAAGCCTTAAAGTAACAATTGTCGCTGTATATGTTTTATTCGGACGAACTTTTACGACTTTCCCGATTTTAAAACCGTTATAATAGATTGGAGCTCTATCATGAAACGGTCTCAAATTTTTAAATTCTGCGGTTACATAAGTTCGAGTTCTGTAAAAATAATAAGAAACTCCGATTGAAATTAAAATTGCTGATAAGATTAAATATTTTAATAAATTGTTCATATTAGAAATATTATTTCTTTTAAAATCAAAACACATTCCCGAACAGATTAATTTTATAGTACAATATACTTATGGAAGAAAATAAATATTCAAAAAGAGCAGCTGAATTATTTAAAGAAGGTTATAACTGTGCACAATCTGTATTTTGTGCATTTAGTGATGTTGTTGGAATTGATTTTGAAACAGCATTAAAATTATCATCATCATTTGGCGGAGGTATGGGAAGATTAAGAGAAGTTTGCGGAGCAATTAGCGCAATGTTTATGATTGCAGGACTGAAATATGGATATACAAGCCCAAATAATGATGAAATTAAAGGAGAACATTATGCAAGAATTCAACATCTTGCAGAAGAATTCAAAAAGAAACATAATACAATTATATGTCGAGAACTATTAGGGCTTGATGTCAAACAAGATGATCCTACACCTTCCAAAAGGACTGAACAATATTACAAAGACCGTCCATGTGAGGGCATAATTCGGGATGCAGCAGAAATAATAGCTGAATATATATCTTCAAAAGAAAACTCATAAATAGTTTGTAACAAAATTATACATAAAATTAAATTACCTTACGGGAGATTATTCTTTATAATATAATTGCATTATAAAAAGGGATATTATTTTTTATTTTATAAAAAAGACATTACCTAATTTGTTAATTGTAATAACAAAACAAAATGTTACAATTAACAATTATAATAAAGAGAGGCTCAGATGAAGAGAATTTTAGCACTTTTATTGGCTTTATTGTTAATAGCAAACAGCTCACCTGCAGTATTAGCAATTACAAATCCTATTACAATACAAACCGCTAAAACAGCAGAAGAAGAACCCCAAATTATTCCGGCGAAATTAGAAAAAGAAATAAAAACCTATCTTGCTAAAGTTTATGGTTCAGAAAATGTAGATCAAATTTATTCTAACATCTTAAAAATAGCAAAAGAAACAAAAGAGAAAAGACCGTCAAATCTTGTTGCAGAAGACTTATCAAGACCTTCTGACTGGTACAAAGATGAAGTTATCTATATGTTTTATGCAAACCACTTTGGAGTAAAAAATCCTGATAAATCAAACACTTTCAAAGATGATATTCAAATGCTTGATTACCTAAAAAATCTTGGCGTAACCACAATATACATCCTACCATTTGTTGATTCGCCAATGGAAGATGCAGGATTTGATATAAGAAATCCAAGAGGCATAAGACAAGATTTAGGCGGGATGTTTGAATTTCAAAAATTTATCTCTGCGGCAAGACAAAAAGGCTTTAAAATTAAAGCAGACCTTGTTCTAAATCACTTCTCAGATCAGCACGAATGGTTCCAACAAGCGCTAAAAGGAGATACTTCAAAACTTGATTATTTTGTTGTCAGAGAACAAATGCCTGAATACACAAAATACAAAGATGAAAAGTTAGGTTGGGTTGCAGAATACAAAGAACCAAACGGAAAAATTTCAAAAAGACGAATTATTTTCCCTGAAATAACAGATAATAACTATAGAAAAGTTACAATAAAGAATAAAGATTACTATTTTTACCACACTTTCTACCCTTTCCAACTTGACATAAACTGGAAAAACCCTGAAGTACTTTATTATAACCTTGAGACCATAGCATTCTGGGCAAATCAAGGTGTCGACATTTTCAGAATGGACGCTATTCCATATTTGATAAAAGAAGACGGAACAAATGCAGAAAATTTAGAAGATACACATAGAATTATTAAGATATTAAGCGCATTCATCCAAGCTGTTGCGCCTCGTTCTGTAATTCAAGCAGAAGCTTGTCAAATGCCGAATAAAATTTTGCCGTATTTTGGTTCTGAACAAAAATATAAAGAAACAATCAACGGGCAAGAAAAAGAAATGACAAGAACTGATGAAGTTCAAATTGCTTACCATTTTCCATACATGCCTGCGATTTGGGCATCTTTGGTAACTGCTGATAACAGCTATTTTTGGAAAGCTTATAAACAAACTCCGCAAATTCCTGATTCAGCATCTTGGGCAATATTTTTAAGAGTGCACGATGAACTAACTCTTGAAATGGTCAACGAAAAAACAAGAGAAATCTTATTTGAAGACTTGGCTCCAAAAGGTGCGGCATTTAGAAAAGGCTTTGGCGTTTCAGGTAGAATGGCAAACTTTTTAGACAAAAATCCTGATAGAATTGGGATGGCATTTTCAATTTTAATGTCACTACCCGGTATCCCGATTATTTATTACGGCGATGAAATAGGTATTCAAAATAACTATGCAAACGCAAACAAAAGTGCCAAAATGCGTGAAGCAAAACAGAAAAAAGATAAAGATGTAAAAAACAAAGTCAAAATGCTAAGCTATTTTGACAGTCGCGATATAAACAGAGGCCCAATTACTCAAAAAACATTTGAAGATGCCGTAAACCATAAAGGTACATACAACAATAGAGTTTATGAAAGAGTAAAGCAGCTTATCAAAGTTAGAAAACAGTACCCCGTAATGACAAGAGGATCCTTTGTAGAACTCAAGACAAAATCCCCTGAAGTTTTTGCCTATGTTCGTGCAACCGATTCCGATAGAGTTGTAGTTATAAACAACCTTTCTGATAAAAAAATTAAAGCAACAGTAATATTTACAGATGATAACTTTGGCAAAAAAGGTAAAGATATTTATTTGAAAAATCTATTAACAGACAAAATGGTTCGCGTCAATGTAGAAAACAAAGAAATGACAGTAAGATTAAATGCGTATGATGCTATGTGGCTTAAAATGTAAACAATATATTTAAAAATCAATTTCAAAATAATTTATTAAAACATATATCAATTTATCAAATTGCAACGAAACATACTGATATTTATCATAACATTCACAATTATTATATTTAACAGAGTCTAAAAATAAAGAATTCAAATTCAACATATTTATTAAAGCCTTTTTAGCATCTTCTATTTCTGGTTTTGTGTTATATTCTTCCATAATTATTACCTGTTTTTAACTACAAAATAATACAATTAGTATAATTAATCCCCTAATTATAGTCGACCGCCAATTGGCACATAAGAAATTTTTATAGACAATAACTAAAAAATATTATAATATAACTCTTGTAGGGCAAGCACTAGCTTCCACTTCGCACACGCAGTTTACGAAGAAATTGGCGAAGAAAGGAGGTATGCTATGAGAAAGGCAATAATAAAAGATGCCCTAGCTCTAATAGGACATCTTTTACAAATTATTTCACTTTTCTTGTAGGGTGCGAAGCAGAGTCTTTAAGCTCGGTTTAAGTTTTAAAGGCTCTCGCCCTACATATATATTATTTACGATTTTTAAGTCTTTGTCAAGTGGACGTCTTGATAATTATTTCTTAAACATCATTTGATGTAATTTTTTCAATCCTATTCCTACATAAGTTGTCACAACCATAGTTACAACGAAATACAAATAAGTTGTCTGCACAGGGTTATAAATCCAATAAATATCGTGATTTGCACGCTCTGAAATCGGAATACCATGTAACCACATAAAAATTGCTGTCATTATGTACATAACAAGCAAATGATTTGCCATTATGTGATAAGTAACATTTCCCATATCTTGAACAAATTTTATATCTTTCACATACGGATAAAGTATTTTTACGGTAAATAAAGATGCCCAAATCCCTGTTAAAGCTGTTAAAATCGGAACAAATAACTGATCATCAAATCTTGCCCAGACAAGCACATAACTTAACCCAATTCCATGCTCAGGGTCATAATCTCTGTTAAACATCCACAGTATCGATTGCAAAACAAATACAGAACCAAACCACTTTGGAGTAAAAATATTATAATTGTCTTTTATATAATGAGTATAAAAATAGCCCAAATATACAAAAAACAAAGAAAACATTGTTCTAATTACAATTAACATTAAAGGAGTAACCGCAAACAATTTATCAAAAGGAATTGCCAGTAATCCTAAAATAGCAAAAAATCCCAAGTGTATAAATTTATTCTTTGTTACAGCATTCAAAGCTCTAAACAAAAATAAAAAAGTAATCATTGTCATAAACAACTGGGTTACAAACCACAAAGGACAAGACAGGTCAAACTGATGCCCGTTTAAAAACGGAGTAATAAAAAAGTTCTTAAAACTCAAAGGCATTCCCCAAAATTTCCCTGTGAGTTTTGCAATTAAAATTGTAACAAGCATATAAAATAAGTTGTACCCAAAATAAGGTACCAAAAGACTTTTGATTCTTCTTTGAACAAATGTTGCAACATCTGTCAAATATTTATCTTTAAACAGGCAACCTGATATAAAGAAAAATAAAGCTAACTGAAAAGAATAAGGAGGGAAAATCCCTAATAGCGAAAACTCTAAGTGCCCTGATACAACCAGCAAAATTGCCAGAGCTTTTAATATATTAATTTCATCTGAAAACATTTTATCCATACAACAAATGATAGCATAAAGTAAAAATGTGGTATATAATAAGAAGATTATAAGGAGATATTAATATGACAATTTTAGTTTTAGGCGGTGCAGGTTATATCGGCTCACACACTGTATATGAGCTAATAGATAATGGTGAAGATGTTGTAATTATAGATAATCTTCAAACAGGACATAAAGAAGCAATTCATCCTAAAGCAAGATTTTATAACGGCGACATTAGAGATAGAGAATTTCTAGACGATGTATTTAAAAAAGAAAAAATCGATGCCGTAATCCATTTCGCAGCCTGCTCATTAGTTGGCGAAAGTATGGAAAAACCTCTAAAATATTATGATAACAACTTATGCGGAACAAAAATTCTTTTAGATTCAATGGTTGCAAACGGTATTGATAAAATAGTATTTTCATCAACTGCTGCGACATATGGCGAGCCTGAAAAAGTTCCTATTTTAGAAACAGACAGAACAGAACCTACAAACACATACGGCGAAACAAAATTGTCAATGGAAAAAATGTTTAAATGGGTTGGCAAAGCTCATGGAATTCGATATGTATCACTGAGATATTTTAACGCTTGCGGTGCACATATTTCAGGTAAGATAGGAGAAGACCATAACCCGGAATCTCATCTTATACCGCTAATTTTACAAGTTCCAAACGGCAAACGTGAATACATCTCCATATTTGGTGATGACTATGATACTAAAGATGGTACTTGCGTAAGAGATTACATTCACGTAACAGATTTGGCTCAAGCCCATATTCTTGCGGTTAAATATTTGCAAGCCGGCAATGAAAGCAATATATTTAATTTAGGCAACGGTGTCGGCTTCACAGTAAAAGAAGTCATAGATACAGCTAGAAAAGTAACATCACATCCCATCCCTGCAAAAATTACGCCACGCAGAGCTGGCGATCCGGCACAACTAATTGCATCAAGTAAAAAAGCAAAAGAAATTCTAGGCTGGAAGCCTGAACATAATTCGTTGGAAGAAATAATTTCAACTGCTTGGAATTGGCACAAAAACCACCCAAACGGATTTAACTAATACATTCATTAAATAATTTATTCAAAAGTTATTCAATAAAAAATAATGAATAGAAATTTTTGATGCATCAAATTTTAATTATTTTCAAATAAAAATCCGGTCATTATTATGACCGGATTTTTATTCAGAGGGGATGGGATTCGAACCCACGGTGGAATTGCTCCCACACAACCTTTCCAAGATTGCACCTTAAACCACTCGGACACCCCTCTTTAGCGATTTATAACTTCATATTATCACAAACATTTCTTTTATGCTAAAATTCTTTTATGCAAAAAATTGTAAATAGGACAAATAAAGGTCTTAAAGGAACTGTTACAATTCCTTCTGACAAATCAATTTCTCATAGAGCTATTATGTTTACCTCACTTGCAAAAGGTAAATCCATAATCAGAAATTTTTCAAACGGGCAAGATCCTCTGTCATCTTTAAAAGTTTGCAAAGCTTTAGGGATTGATGCTGAATTTATAAATGAAGACTTGATTGTAAAATCAAAAGGCATATTATCAGCTCCGCAAACACAACTTGATTGCGGGAATTCAGGCACTACAATGCGACTTATGTCAGGAATTCTAGCTGGACAAAACTTTAACTCTACATTAATCGGTGATGAGAGTCTCTCAAAACGGCCGATGAAAAGAGTAATTGAGCCATTATCACTTATGGGAGCTAAAATTGAATCAAACGGATTTAAAGCTCCGCTAAAGATTTATGGACAAAAATTAAAACCTATTAATTATGTTTCAAAACTAGCATCAGCTCAGGTAAAATCCTGCATATTATTAGCAGGTCTAAATATTGACGGACAAACATCATTTACAGAGCCTTATGTATCAAGAAATCACACTGAAATAATGCTTAAATACATGGGAGCAAACATATCAGTTAACAATACAACCACTACAATAGAAAAATCAGAACTTGAACCAAAAACTATTGAAATCTGCGGTGATATATCATCTGCAGCATATTTTATCGTTGCAGGATTAATCATTCCTAATTCCAAAATCATATTGAAAAATGTGGGGCTAAACCCAACAAGGACAGGCATTTTAGAAGTCGCTAAAAAAATGGGTGGAAATATAGAAATTCTTGATAAAAAGAATATTTCAGGCGAAGATGTTGGAGATATTCAAATTTCTTATTCCGAATTACATTCCTGCACTATTGAAGGAGACATAATCCCAAGACTTATCGACGAACTCCCTGTAATAGCAGTTTTAGCAACGCAAGCAAAAGGTACTACAACAATTAAAAACGCTCAAGATTTAAGAAACAAAGAATCTGACAGAATTAAAGCTATTGTTACAGAACTGAAAAAAATCGGAGCAAATATTGAAGAAACACCTGACGGATTTATTATAAATGGCAAAACAAATCTCAAAGGCGACACAAAAATCGAAACTTACCACGATCACAGACTTGCAATGAGTTTATTCGTAGCCGGATTAATTTGCGAAAAACCTATCTTAATTAACGGTTTTGAATGGGTTGATATATCTTTTCCTGAATTTGATTCTTTATTTCATTCTTTAAGTTTGTAACAAAACATTAACATTTATCTTCCTATTTTAGCAATTTTACCGACCAGAAATTTTTTATATATACAAGGTTAGGTTATTTAAACTTTTGGAAAGGTAAAGGTGTTTTATGTCTACACAAATTGACAGTTTAGGATTGTACAATAATCCATATGCACTTAACTATCAAAACTATGCAAATACTGGCATGAACGATGATTTTTTAGCACAACAGCTTTTTGCTCAACAAGCAGCAGGACAAACTCAACCGGCGTTTCAAGGATATCAACAACCCCAAACTGACACGTTTGAGAGATCTGGTTCTGGGCTATCAACAGGCTTGAAGCTCGCTGCAATTGGCGGTTTAGGAACAGGCGCAGGAGTTTATTTCTTTGGGACTAATCCTATAAAAGATGGTAAAGTGAATGAATCACTAATCAGATCTATAAGCCAAGAAGGATTTGAAAAACTTAAAGCCGAAGCATATAAAGAATTATTTGAACAAAAAGCAAAAGCAACATTTGATAGCCTAGAAGTTAAAAATTTAGAACAATATAACGCAATAAAAAAATTAGCAACTGCAAACAAGCTTGAAGATCTTCCGGAAGACATAAGAAAATTATTGCCTGATAATATTAAAACACCAAAAGAAGCAAAAGATCTCGTTGATTTAGCGAAACCTGAATTAGATAAAATCGACACAAAAAAACTTCAAACTCAAGCAGAAAAAATCGTAAATAATTTATCTTTAGAGAATAACACTAAACAATTAACAAAATTAGAAAACATAAAATCCAAAATCGAAAAATTACCTAAAGATGCAAAAGTTGATGATTTAGAAAAATTCTTTATTGATAACTCTGAAACATTCAACCTTAAAGGTACAAACGCAGAAATTGCAGAAAAAGCTAAAAAAATAGCCGCAAAACATGGTACAAAAGAAAATCTTTTAAATTTATACCAAAATCGTATTAATACTAGAAAAAAATATATAGAAGATCTTAAAAATGGTTTTGCTGATACAATAAAAGAACAATGGGATGATACAGCAAAAGCATTTAAAAAAGATACACCTGATGCAATAAAAAATATCTATAAAAACTTCAAATGGAAAACAGCTGGCAAATGGGCTGCGATCGCCGCAGGTGCAGGTCTTGTTCTAGGCTGTTTATTCGGAGGAAGTAATAAAGCTTAAATAATCAACTTAAAAAAACATAAAAACAGGGTTTATACCCTGTTTTTTTTATAATTATATATATAAAAAGAGGGTATAAACCCCTCTTTGATAATATTTAATTTGGACTCAGAGGGGCTGTCTTGCTCTCTCGCGTTTTTCAGGACTACGGCTTTAAATTCTTTTTATTTTTCTTATATCGAATTAAAGCCTCCGCCTTATGCTCGTTCGCGTTCGAACCGGACAAGGCTTTCGCCTTGTGGTTCTCGCCCC
>CALVGY010000057.1 GCA_944327215.1 Candidatus Gastranaerophilales bacterium
TGTTTCTTTAATTTTTAATGAAGCTTCTTTTGCGATAGCATAAGATATTCCATCTGCTGTAACTACGATATTTTTGAACTTAGACAAATGCTTTGCCATTTCTTTAATTTGCGGGTGTAGCAAATATGTTTTTTCTATATATGATGGCAATGTTTTTAGCTCAAGAATATAATTTGAAATATCGATTCCTTTGTGAGTTGCATATTTTAATACAAGCAATGTACAACAAAGCATTTGAGCAGTTAATGATTTTGTCGCTGCGATACTTTTCTCTTCACCTGCGTGGCAATCAATTTTAAAATCTGCTGCTTCCCATATTGTTGAACCTTTTTTATTGGTTATGGCAAGTGTTCGCATATTTAATTCTTTTGCCTTTTTCAGTGCAGAATTTGTATCTGAGGTTTCACCTGACTGTGTGATGAAGACATATAAAATATCATTGTCATGCGGTACTGCTGATTTTAAAAGAAATTCGCTTGAGTATATTGCACGAGCTTCCATTCCTGCGATATTGCCAAATAAATCAGCTGTATAGCGAGCACAGTGGTAAGAAGAACCGCTTGCAACAAGTATGATTTTTTGGATATCTACAGGAATATCAAAAAGAATATAATTGTTATCATTAACATGTGTGCGAAGCAAATTCTTAAGAACTTCTGCTTGTTCAAATATCTCTGTTTCCATACATGTTTGTTTGTTGTTTTGTAAAAACATATTATTAACCTAATATCTCTTTAAGAATTTCGTTAACAGCTTTTGGATTTGCTCTACCTTTTGTTTCTTTCATTACTTGTCCGACAAAGAAGCCTAAAAGTTGAACTTTACCGTTTTTGTATGCTGTTACTTGATTTGGATTTGCATCAACAACTTTTTGAGCAATTTCTTTTATCGCACCGGTATCAGAAATCTGACTTAAACCTCTTTTTTCAACGATTTCAGAAGCTTTTGTGCCATCTTTCATCATATCAACAATAATTTGTTTTCCGATGTTATTTGAAATTGTATTTTTTTCAATAAGAGCAATTAATTCAACAAGATTTTCAGGGGTTAATTTAGTATCTGTGATTTCTTGTTTTTCTTCTTTCAAATAAGCTGCAATTTCTCCCATAATGAAGTTTACTGCAATTTTTGGAGAAGCTCCGAGTTTTAAAACTTCATCAAAGAATAATGCAAGTCCCATTTGCTCAACTATGACAGAAGCATCATATTCGCTTAATCCCAAGCTCATATAGCGTTCTCTTTTTGCTTGAGGAAGTTCAGGCATTTTTGCTCTGATTTCTTCAACCCATTCTCTTGAAATTTTCAAAGGCATTAAATCAGGTTCTGGGAAGTATCTGTAATCGTGAGCATCTTCTTTTCCACGCATTGATTTTGTTTCTCTGGCGTTGTCATCCCACAATCTTGTTTCTTGAACAACTTTTCCGCCTTCTTCAACAATTTCAATTTGTCTGTCTATTTCATATTCAATGGCTCTTTGAAGGGCTGAAAAACTGTTTACGTTTTTGATTTCTGCACGTGTACCAAATTCTTTAGAACCTTTTGGCATAATTGAAATATTCGCGTCGCATCTCATAGAACCTTCTTCTAAGTTTCCATCGCAAACTCCGATGTAGCGAACGATATTTCTTAATTCTTCCATATAATTTCTAGCTTCTTCTGATGATCTCATATCAGGTTCTGATACGATTTCCAAAAGAGGAGTGCCTGCTCTGTTTAAGTCAACCAATGAATATGAAGATCCTGCAAGACCGTCAGCTCCTGCGTGAACTAATTTTCCTGCATCTTCTTCCAAGTGAGCACGTGTGATGCCTATTCTTTTGCCTTTAACGTCTAAATGACCGTTTATACAAATAGGTTCATCATATTGAGATATCTGGTATCCTTTTGGAAGATCCGGATAAAAGTATTGTTTTCTGTCAAATTTACATCTTTCCGGGATTTCACAGTTTAGGGCCAAACCTGTTAAAATCCCCATATTCACTGCTTCTTTGTTTAATACAGGTAAAACGCCAGGCATTCCTAATGTGATTGGGCTTGTTTCGGAATTTGGTTCTTTCCCGAATTCACAGCCGTCCGGTGCAAATATTTTCGATTTGGTTTTTAATTGTGCGTGAACTTCCAAACCTATAACAACTTCATATTTATCTCTTAAGTCTTCCATAATATCTCCTTGTTGTGTAATAAGATTATTTTTTTTTAGAGTTATAATTTCCCTAATATCTTAGTGCCATTTTATTTTACCATAAACATTTTTAGCAAATCAATCAGGTTTTTATGCATTTTTACATTATGAACGCGAATAAAATCAACTTTGTGTTCAATTGCGATTGTATTAAGCGCAGCTGTATAAATGTCTTTGGTATAATTATCTGCATCTGACATATTAAGTAAGCTTTTTCTTGATATTCCTAACATAATAGGATAGCCCAAGGATTTGAATTCTTCTACACGTTTTATAATTTCAAAATTGTTTTCGCGGGTTTTGCCAAATCCAATACCTGGGTCAATAATTATGTTATTTATGCCTTTTGATTTTGCAAGATCAATTTTTTGTTTTAATGCAAAGAAAATTTCTTCCATAACATCGTTATATGATGGGGCATTTTGCATATTGTCGGGTGAACCTTTGGAGTGTTGAATGATAATCGGAATATTATATTTTGCTATGATATCAACCATCTTTGGATCATAATCAAAACCTGATACATCATTAATTATATTTGCGCCGGCTTTCAAACATTCTTCTGCAACTTGTGCGCTTCTTGTATCAATACTGATTTTAATTTTGTTTTTCGCAAATTCTATTATTGGCAAGAGTTTTTCCAATTGATCTTTATCTGAAACAGGTGATGAGTATGGTTTTGTCGATTCTGCTCCTATATCAATAATGTCAGCCCCTTCATCTATCATTTCAAGAAGATGTTCTTTGGCTCTTTCAAAATCATTATACATCCCTCCATCTGAGAAAGAATTGTCCGTCAGATTTAGAATTCCGACAATTTGACAATATTTCTCAGGTCGGGTTTCTTTTTCTGCAAAATTAATTAAACTTTGCCCTAATTCTTTTAATGAAAATGGTTGAAATTTTAATTTTTCTCCAATTTTTTTTATTTCAGAAATGCTCCCGCCTATAATACAATTAGAATTTTCAATTTTTCCTGTTATTACTTCTCTGTGCGTTGCACAGTCTGCCCCAACTGAAATAGCTGTTTGTTTAATTATATTTGCTTGAGCAGGGGTTAGTGAATATATTTTTATATTTTTGTATTCAAATTTTTCAGAAGCTCTATGTGCATAGGATTTATCAAACCCTATGTTATATAATTCCGTTTCTGTATCGCAGTTTTTTAACTCTCGTAAAATAAAATCGTGCATAAGCATAGCTTAGCACGATTTTATCTATTTAACAATCTTATACTAATCTTTGTTATTAAAAAGCTTGCCGTCCATTGCATCAGTAGTTACTTTGGAAATATCGGATAAACCTGAAATTAGTGTTACAAATCCAAAACCGTATCCTAAAGCTCCTGCAACGCCTCTAAACAATGGGCTTTTAATGATTGGACGAATGTATTTTAAATTTTTAAATTTATCGCCCCATTTTAATACTGCACTTTTTGCCCATCTTGCATTTTCTGCAACTTTTGCCCAAAGACTTTTTGTCTGTTTAGCAACGTTTGTTGCTACTTTTGTTGTTTGGGTAACATTGTGCATTCCTCTGGATACTTTTTTTGCAGAATTAAACATATTAAATCCTGATCTGGCAGCTCTTGTTCTTGCAGTAACTGTTGCCGCTGCAACTGCTCCACCACCGGTTACCACTTTTTTCTCAGCATCTTTTTTATTCTTTTGAGACGTTTCATGATTAGATGTATATGAAATTCTGTCGTTAAATGAAACACGCATGATTATTCTTCTCCAGCATCTGTATCATCATATGCATTATCTTCATAATAATCATTGTTATTGTGAATTTTGTTTGTTTTATTATTTTTTTCTTGAGTTTCTTTTATCGCTGTTACTCCTGAGGCAATACCGCCTGATGTTCCAACAGTATTTACAACAGCTTTTTCATAGGTTTCTTTTTTTACACCTTTGATTCTTTTCCATAAGGATTTAATACTGTTTTTAGCATCTCTATACATTGTTTTTAAGCCGTCTGTAAATGCTTCATAGTATTTAGTAACAGGTTTGCCAATTGTTGTTTTTGCAAATTTATTGTACTGCTTTTTAATTGCTTCTGCAGGTTTTTTGTAAACATTAGATTCTAGGAATTGTTGTTTTACTGCTATATATGCATTTTTTAAGAATGTACGAGCATCTTTTATGGAGTTATAAAAATTTTTAATTGGTGTTGATTTTGCTAATTTTGAAAAAGCTTTTATGGATTGTTTTGTTCCCCAGCCTGTTGCCATTCCGCCTAAAAGACCTGTTGTGACAACAGCTCCGCCCTCAAGAGTTTTTTTAAGAGCCTTTGGGAGCTTAAATTCTTTATTATTTGCTAAATCTAAGAAATCACTTTTTTGCCCGCGTAGATCCTCGCGAACTCTGTCATAAGTCTCTTGATCCATATCTGCAAGGGTCATTGAGAAATCTTCATCTGTAGGATCATTTACTTCATATGATTTGAATGCAGGTTTAAAGCTTGTTGAGAATTTTGGTTGTATTGATAACATATTTATCTCCATTCAGATAATTTTTCACATAACCTAACACTGCTGAAAAAATAATTTTGCTGAAATTTCTTATTTTAAGTAATAAATTGTTACAAAAATTTATTCTTTTTTTGCTTAATTATTATTGCATATTTTGTTTTATTTGTAAATAAATTTACTTCCCTGATATGAATTTCTGTGAATAAATTCTTTGTCAATTTTATTTAAGCAGTCAAATTTTTTGCCAAGCCATTTTGGTTCTATTAATTCGCTGCTCATGCCATTCCCTGCTAATCTATGAATTGTAGTACTTTTAGGAAGGCATTCTAGAAAATCACAGACGGTTTGTACATATTCATCTTCGCTCATAAAGCTTATGCCACCCTCTTTATAGATTTGTGCAAGTTTTGTATTCTCAAGAGCACAAAGCATATGTATTTTTACACCGTCCACTTTTAGTTCTCCTAATTTTTTAGCAGTCTCCATAATCTCATCATGTGTTTCCCATAATCCGAAAATTACATGGACACATACATTTATTCCGGCAGCTTTAGTTTTTTCATAAGCGTTCAAAAAACAGTTAAAATCGTGACCTCTGTTTATTTTTGTTAGAGTTTTATCATGGATTGATTGAAGCCCGTATTCTACCCAAGTGTAATAATCATCTTTGTATGATGAAATTAATTTAATTTTTTCATCATCTATGCAATCAGGCCTTGTGCCTATTGAAAGTCCAACGATATC
Source organism: Candidatus Gastranaerophilales bacterium (assembly GCA_944327215.1). Lineage (GTDB taxonomy): Bacteria > Cyanobacteriota > Vampirovibrionia > Gastranaerophilales > Gastranaerophilaceae > Stercorousia. The sequence goes on from CALVGY010000057.1 coordinate 5,400, forward strand.
AGGGTGGTTAAGTGCACTGTTATATATTTTTTCAAGTTCTTTGACAGGTTTGTATGTATTTGAAAAAGCTTGGAAATAAGACATAAATTTTTGTGCCTTAAATCTTGCGGAAAGAGTTTTTATACCCTCTTTAACCTGATCTTCTATTGATAAAAGATTTGAATGGGCTTGGGAAAAGCTTCCTCCCTCATCGCAAAAAATACATCCGCCTGTAGATATTGTTCCATCTCTGTTTGGACATGAAAAACCGGCATCAAGAGTTATTTTATAAACCTTAACGCCGAATTTATTTTTTAAATGAGCACTAAATTGATGATAGCGCTTGTCTGTATTGTTGAACATATTTTATATATTACTAATTTTTATTTTCTTCATCGTCGTAGATTGGATAAACGTAATGTTCACCACATCCTGGGCATACAACTTCTTGTTGTTTGCCGTCTTCTACTTTAGCTACTTCAAATAATGTTTTACATCCTGATTGTACGCATCTTATTGCCAAACTTGGTCTTATTAATCTAGCCATTAAATTCCCCTTTTTTAATTGTAATACAAGATTATTTTATCATTCTAACCATTTTTGTGCAAGTCCGCAACTTTGTATAACTGTGTAATATTTTTTTATTAAAAAATGATATATATTTTTTATGATAGGTGGTATTTATGCAAAAATCTTTAATATTTTTTTCTATTTTTATAGTTACATTTATCGCAGTTTGGGATGCAAAAGACAGATTCCAAGAACTTGAAACTGTTGCTGTTAAAACTCCTGCCCAGGTCGAAATGAAACCTATGATTCAGCAAAGCGGTGACAGAAAAGATGTCGATGATAAAAAGAAACTTAATACTAGTAAACCTTTTAATAATTATCCGGAGCAAATTAATGACAGACAGTTTAAAAATCCTATGAATGAAACAAATAAAAGTCCGGGGCCTTATAATCCACAATTCCGTTAAATATCATAAATCATATCACCAAAGAAATCGTCATCAGGAACTGTTTCTTGGGGTTGCTGCGGAATTTTTCTTTCGAATTTAAGTGCTCCGCCATCAGAGTCGTCAACATCTTTGTTTATAGTTCTTAGTGATTTTGGGAAAAATCGTAATATGATATTTTGAGATGCACTTTTAGCGACTATTTTTTCGCTATATAGTTTTATTTGCTCTAGTTTTTCATTGGCTTGAGCATAATTTTTTGCCTCAAAGCTATTATTATTTGCTCCAATTTTTGTTGAGTAATGATTGCTCCACATAACAATATCATTGATTGTATCTATTAATACAATCGAAGTTTCAAGTTTGTATGGATATTCTGTATTGAATGATGTTGATACATCCAAAATTTCCCATAAACTTCGTCTTAAAGAATTTTTATTGGTAGTTACATAACTTGAGATTAAAAGCACTGAATTACAAGAAAATTCTTTATCAATTTCTTTTAGAGATTGATAGTCTATAGAGTTATTTTGTTTATATTTTTTTAGAGTGTTTGAGGTTAATGTTTTTAGATTGGTGTTTTGATTAATTTTTTCTCTTACTTTGAACAAATCAGGAGATTTAATTTCCCCGTTTGTAGAATTGAAATCATTAATTATATCATTTGCAATAATTTCAGATACTTCATCAAATCCGTAATAGTTTTCTTTTGTGTTAAGCAAATCTGATGGTAATACAAGCACATCAAATGACGCAGCTTGTACAGATGATATTAGTAATGTTAATATAACAACCAGCTTAACCAGAATTTTCATAATAAAATTATAACACAATTTCATATAATTAATGGATTTCTTTTTTTATAAAAAGTTTTACATTACAAATATGGATTATGAGAAAATGTTACAACTGGCTGAAAAAGCCTCGCAAAATGCTTACGTTCCCTATTCGAAATTCCCTGTAGGTGCTTGTGTGCTGTGTAAAAGCGGTAATGTTTATACTGGATGTAATTTTGAAAACTCAAGTTATGGGCTTACAATTTGTGCAGAGAGAAACACTGTTGGAACTGCTGTGGCAAATGGGGAAAGAAAAATAAAAGCAATTGCAATTTTTTCTCCAAATATGCTCAACTGCACCCCTTGCGGAGCTTGCAGGCAGGTGTTAAATGAATTCAAATCTGATGAAGGGCTTGATGTTATAACGAAAGTTGAGGATGGTATAAAAGTTTATACGCTCAGTGAGTTGTTACCTGAATGTTTTGATTTATAACAATGTATTTTATTGAACTTTTTGTAAAATTGTTTAAAAGAAAAAAGATAAACAAAAATATTGATTTTAATCCGTTTGCTTCTGAGCAGGTAGATGAATCAGAGTATTGTGAACATATTTTTTTCCCTGTGGATAGCAGCGGTGAAATTCTTGCATGCCAAAATTGCGGGCTTGTTGTTAATAAAAGCGACTTGAAAGATATTAATATTTTTAAAAGAGGTAAAAGTTAGAAGAGTTGTGAATTATTTTTTGCTCAACAACATCTGTGAAAGAACATTTTTTGCTGCTTGAAGTTGTGCATCATTATTTGTTTTTACGTCTTTTAAACTGAATTCAACTTGAATATCAGGTATTATTCCTTTTTTATTAATATCTGTCCCTTTAGGTGTTAAATATTTTGCAACAGTTAGATTTAAACCTGTTTCATTCGGCATAGGAATTATTTTTTGTACCATTCCTTTGCCGTAAGTTTTTGTCCCAAGAAGTTTTGCTTTGTTATAATCTTTTAGTGCTCCTGATAGAATTTCACTTGCGCTTGCCGAATTGTTATCAACTAAAACTACAGTAGGTTTTTTTATTGAAAATTCTGTATCTTGAGCGTTTATGTCATATTTATAACCGTTACGGCCGACGATACTTACGATATTACCTTTTTGAATAAAAAGATTTGCAATAAAAACAGCATTAGGTAAAAGTCCGCCTGTGTTTCCCCGTAAATCTAAGATAAGTCCTTTTGTATTCTTTGTTTTTTCTAATGCTTCCAGAAATTCATTTGGAGTTGTTGAACCTATAAAGCTGGAAATTTGAATATAACCTATATTTTTGTCAATAATAGAACTTTTAACGGTTTTTATTTTAATTTCTTTTCTCATTACTTTTTTTACAAGTTTGTCATTATTTCGTAAAACAGTAATGTTTACAAAACTGTTTTCAGGCCCTCTGACAAGGTTTGCAACTTCTGATAGCGGAAGTCCGTTTACTTCTTTACCGTCAATTGCAATAATGATATCTTTGGGCAGTAAGTTTGCAAATTGTGCCGGAGTGCCTTCCATAACATTAATTATGTGGATTTTCCCTGCTATTGACGCGATGTTGACTCCTATGCCTGTAATTTTTGAATTTATTGAATTATTTTGTTCAAGGTATTCATCTCTTGACATATATCTTGAATATGGGTCATTAAGACTTGCAAGCATTGTATCAATTGCAACTTTTGCATCTTCATCTGTTTTTATTTTTCCATGGTAATGCTCTTTCCAACGAGCCCAAGATTGTTCATTCAAATCTGAATCGTAGTATGAGTCACGTATAATTTTCCAGCTGTTATCAAAAAGCTTTTGTGATGAAATATGACTGTGATCAACCATTTCAGGCATGTCTGTAATCTCAACCCTGTTTGTAAACATAAAAAATGCGTTGAGTCCAACCAGAATTAATATTAATGCTATAAATAAAAATGCCTGACGTTGTTTCATACGAATATTTAACATCAAGCATTTTTATTTATCAATATCCTTTTTATTAATGAAAAAGGATAATCACAGATCTTCAAAACCGGGAGAAGTCGCAGGTAAATCTTTGTAACCTGCATTAGACATTACGGTCTTTTTGATATATTTATTTGAATATCCTCCACGTTCAAATAATTTTTTTAGAGTGTTTTCTCTTACAACAAGTGGATGAAGTTCATCATTGCTTTCCGGATATAATTGTGAAATTTCATACCAGACAGAAGCTTCCATTGTCCAAGCATAAGTCTCTTCAGCAAGAGAATTATATTCGTCTTGATGAAGCGCTTCGTGAGCTAAAAGAGCTGCAAGAGCCCCAGGAGGCGCATCTTTGTGTCTTGGGTTAATGAAAATGAATAATTGCTTATTCTTTTTCCAGCCTAGTGCATCAAAATTTGCATAATCAGGGTTTATTGTCCCCAAATCTCGAAATTCTATCTTTACTGCACGACCTGATAGGTTGTTACCTAAAATTGCGTTTCTTGAAAATTCGCCGTTTGTTCCCTTTAACATATCAAGTGCTACATAAATTATTTCTTCTTTGCCTGTCGGTTTATAAAGAGGTTTTATTTCATTTATATATTCTGCTGTGTATTTCGCCGGGTATGTTTTGGGCATTTCAATTAATTCTTCCTGTTTTGCTGAAAATGCAGGAATTTGACACGTTAGAATTAATGCAGCTATAAATATTCCGTTTTTTAATCTTTTTTTATCCACTAATCTTCTTCTCCCATCTAATAAATTGGCTTAAACTACAAATGTAGCAGATGATAAATATTATAATAATATTTTTTTTGTCGTCAAATTATTTGTTTTTTCTATTTAATGATGCAAGTTCGCTCAGCATAATTTTATATTCGGTACTGTCTGAGATATTTTCAGCTTCTTTGATATATTCTATTGCTGTTTTATAATCTCCTTTAGCTTTGTAGATATCACTCATTTTTGCATAATAATCAGCGTTATTAACATCATACATTATAGCTCGTTTCATACATTCAACAGCTTCTTCATAATCTTTTTCTTCTAATCTTACTAATGCTAAATAAAAATATCCTGATGCATAGTTCATATCCAAATTGATTATTTGTTGGGCGAAATCTTTTGTCCCTTCAAAATCTTTCATTTCGTAGCAAGCTTTTGCACCGATTGTGTATGCAGCAATATAATTTTCATTTGCATTAATAACATTATTTATTATATTTAAAGCATCATTGTATTTTTTTTCTGCAATATAAACTTCTGCAAGCTTGCATTTGTAATTTAAACTGTCAGGAGTTCTTTCGATAACTTTTTTTATAGCTTTTTCTGCTTTTTCAAATAATGACAATTCTGTATAAACTTTTGAAAGTGATACAAGTGTAAAGTTATCATCATTTCCGTTGTTTAAGTTATTTTCAAGTTCGATTTGAGCTCCAAGAAAATCTTTACGTTCAAATTTTAAAAGGGCATTCAAAACATGTGCCAAGCAGTATTGCGGAGAATTTTGAAGAATGTAGTCAATTTCTCTTTGAGCTTTTTCAAAGTTTTTTTGTTCAAAATAAAGGTATGCTAATGAATATCTGAATCCTATTTCATCAGGAGCCATGCAAATTGCCTGTAAATATGCTTTTGAAGCTTCTTCAAACCATCCGTTATAAAAATAAGCATTTCCAAGGTTGTAAAAATATTTTGGATTTTCTTTGTCAATATTTGACGCTTTTGAAAAATATTTTATTGCATCTACAAAATTTAAATCTTCTAAAGCAAATAAGCCGAGATAATTTAAAACTTCAGGATTTTGGGTAGTTTTAGGGAAAGTGTGAAATATGTTTTTTGATTTATCAAAGTCATTTTCATTGAAATAAATTTTTCCTAAAAGAACCAAAGCATCTTCATTTTCAGGGTTTAATTTTAGTGCTTGTTGCAGTTTTTCTTTTGCTTGTTCAAATTTCCCGTTATCGTAATACGCTTTTGCAATGCCATAGTAAATTTTGTCATTCAATTCAGATGTTTTTGTAATGTTTTCTATCTGGCTCAAATCTCCTGTTTTAGAGATAATATTAATGAATTCCAATAAATCATCTGTTTGTTTGGTTAGGTTGTAAATTTTTTCGGCAGTTCTATATGCATTTTTTGAATCGTGTGAGTATGAGTATATTTTTTCTAAAATTCTTAGAGATTCAACATGGTTTTCATTTTTTGCCAAGACTTTTTCAAGATAGTGTGATGCTCTTTGAAAATTTTTGAGCATAAAATATAATTCGCCGAGTTGAAACAGAATTTCCACATTGTCTGTTTCTATTTCCAAAGCTTTATAAAGCATTTCAATAGCCTGTTTGTAACATTGTTGTGATTTAAGTTCAAATGCTTGTTTAATATATTCCAATACTTCGGTGTCTTGCATTTATGCTCCGTTTTTATTTTTTCTTGTTCTTTTTGTGTTTTTTCTTTTTATCTGTATTTTGAGTTTGATTATTATTTATTAAGATAAGAACTTCGTCTTCACCTGCCATTTTAAGGTTGTTTCGGGCTATTCCTTCAAGACTTGATGTTGAAGAGAAAAGTTTAATATCTTCTTTTAGTTCCTGATTTTGATTTTCGGCGTTGTCTCTAATTTTAGATAAAGTTGAAATTTTTGCTCTGTAAGATATTGTTTTAGAGATATTTAATATTGCTCCAAAACCTATTTGAATGAGGCAAAACAAAAGAACAAGTGTTAAAAAAGAATAATAAAAACCTGTTTTATGGTTCTTTTTAACATTAGAATTTTGATTTATTTCTTTTTTTGAATTTCCCTGCTCA
>CALVGY010000058.1 GCA_944327215.1 Candidatus Gastranaerophilales bacterium
TAAAAAGATTTGGGTTTACTCTTCCAGAGGTATTAATAACACTTGGGATCATCGGTGTAGTTGCCGCATTAACAATCCCTAATTTTATAGAAAATTATAATAAACGAGCTACTGCTGTAAGATTGAAAAAGACCTATAATACTTTGGCAACAGCAATACAAGCTTCAGAAGCTGAAAACGGGCCTCTTATAGATATTGCAATGGATTATTGGAATAAAAATACTTATTATTCAGGGCCTGAGTTTATAGAAAAATATTTATTCCCTTATTTAGAAGTAGTAGAGGTAAAACGTAACACTCGTCCTCCAGGAGGGAATTCTGGTTATCCTACTCAATTTATTAACTTTACTTTGAAAGATGGTACAAATATTACTTACAATATGGCATATTATTTTTGGCCTTGGTCTTCAAGAGCTTATAAGCAAATGGGACATTTTTGGATATACTTCCCAGATAAAAAACCTGTCATAGGGAAAAACCGCTTTTATTTTACATTTAGTTATAAAGATAAAGGCTTAGGTTCTTTTACTTTAACTGATTATCAGAAAGATGCTAATGATATTTTGTGTGATGATACTGCGGATATGTATAATCAATGTGCTCAAGAATCTGCTTATTATTGCACAAGAATGGTAATATGTAATAATTGGGAATTCCCCAAAGAATACCCTATTAAATTTTAATAATGTTATAAATTTTTTTTTGTGATATTCTAAAGTCATACGAAAAATAAGAGGGATTTTTTATATGACAGCAACAAAGATTGAAAATTTACCTACAGTATATGACCCAAAAGAAACTGAAGAAAAAATTTATAAATTCTGGGAAGATGGAGAATATTTTAAAGCAGATGCAAAGAGCCCAAAACCTGCATATTCAATAGTTATTCCACCTCCAAATGTTACAGGTGTTCTTCATATGGGACACGCTTTAGATGAAACTCTGCAAGACATTCTCACTCGATATCACAGAATGGCAGGTTTTGAAACTCTATGGCTTCCAGGAACAGATCATGCAGGTATTGCTACTCAAAATGTTGTTGAAAAAACGCTTAGAGAAAAAGGGATTTCTCGCTATGATTTAGGCCGTGAAAAGTTTTTGGAAGAAACTTGGAAATGGGCTAATGAACATAAATCAGCTATTCTTGACCAATGCAAACGTTTAGGTGCTTCTTTTGACAGATCAAGAGAACGTTTTACATTTGATAAGGGTTGTTCTGAAGCTGTAAAAGAAGTCTTTATAAGACTTTATGAAAAGGGTCTAATTTATAAAGGTAAATATATTGTAAACTGGTGCCCTCGTTGTAACAGTGCAATATCTGATGTTGAAACAGAATATGCAACAGAACAGGGACACATGTGGGAAATTTCTTATCCTTTAAAAGGTGAAAGTGGTGCAATTATTGTTGCAACTACCCGTCCTGAGACAATTTTTGGTGATGTTGCAATTGCTGTTCACCCATCTGATCATAAATATTCAGAACTTGTTGGGAAAACGGTTATTATTCCGCTTTCAGGCAGAGAAATTCCTATTATTGCTGATGAATATGTTGATAAGAATTTTGGAACAGGTGCAGTTAAAATTACGCCAGCACACGATCCGAATGACTTTGAAGTTGGCAAACGCCATGGTTTGAATCCTATTTGGGTTATAAATAATGATGGAACAATGAAGGCTTGTAAAGAAGTTCCTCAAGAATTGCACGGACTTGATAGATATGAAGCAAGAGAAAAAATTGTCGGAATGCTTTCATATAACAACTTCTTGTTAAGAACAAGAGATCACGAACACAATGTTGGAAAATGTCAACGTTGCGGAACAACTATTGAACCGTTACTTTCAGAACAATGGTTTGTAAAAATGGCACCTTTGGCGAAAGAAGCTATTGCTGCTGTTAAAGATGGACGAATTAAATTTGTTCCTGACAGATGGGAAAAGAATTACCTTGGCTGGATGGAAAATATCAGAGATTGGTGTATTTCCCGTCAATTGTGGTGGGGACATCAAATCCCGGCTTATTATCATAATGAAACAGGTGAGATGGTTGTTGCAAAAGAAAATCCGGATCCTGAACATTATACTCAAGATTCAGATGTTCTTGATACTTGGTTTTCATCTGCATTATGGCCATTTTCAACTATGGGGTGGCCAAATACTGAAAGTGAAGACTTTAAAAAATTCTACCCTACAACAACTCTTGTAACAGGTTTTGATATTATATTCTTCTGGGTTGCAAGAATGATTACTATGGGATTGGAATTTACCGGTAAGGCTCCTTTCTCAACTGTATATATTCATGGTCTTATCAGAGATGAAAAAGGTCAAAAGATGTCTAAATCTAAAGGTAACACAATTGATCCGGTTAAAATTATTGATAAATATGGTTGTGATGCATTGAGATTTACGATGACTTCTTTGTGCACTTACGGCGGTCAGGATATCAAAATGAGCGAAGAAAGGTTTGAATATGGCAGAAACTTCGCTAACAAAATCTGGAACGCTTCAAGATTTGTTTTGATGAATCTTGATGGGGTTGATAATAAGGATATTGATTTTGATAATTTGACAATTGCTGATAAGTGGATTTTGGATAAATTAAATAAAACAGCAAAAGAAGTAAATAATAATATTGAAGAATATAGAATTGGGGAAGTCGCTCACGTATTATACGATTTCTTCTGGAATTCTTATTGCGATTGGTATGTTGAAATTGCTAAAATTCAACTTCAAGATGCTCAATTAAAAGCTAATACTCAGCGTGTTTTGAGATACGTTCTTGACATGTCATTGAGAATGCTTCATCCTATAATGCCTCATATCACTGAAAGAGTATGGCAATTGATTCCAAAAGAAACTGAAACAAAAGCTTTGATTGTTGCAGAATTCCCTAAATTTAAAGAAGAATTGGAATTCCCTAAAGAAGCTCAAGAAATGGAACTTGTTTTTGAAACAATTACATCATTGCGTAATGTTCGCCAAAGTTTCAATATTTCACCTTCTATCAAATGTGATATCGAAATTAGAGCGGAAAAAGATGAAAAACCTATTTTTGAAGAAATAGAAGCTTATATAAAACGACTTGCAAGAGTTGAAAACATCTCTTATGCAGATATGAATGCTCCTGTCCCTCCAAAGAGTGCAACAGCAGTTGTTTCAGCTTCAAAAATTATTTTACCATTGGCTGATTTGATTGACTTGGATGCGGAAGTCGCTCGTCAACAAAAGAAATTGGATAAATTAACTGCAGAAAAGAAATCAATGCTGGGTAGAATTAATAATCCAAAATTCGTTGCAAATGCTCCTAAAGATTTGATAGAGCAAACAAAAACAAGAATAGAAGAGATTGAAGTTCAAGAAAATACTATCTCAGAATTAATCAAATCTTTGAAAGCATAGGATATATAAGTTCATAGAGTACGTGAAGAGTTATTTCTTCACGTGCTTTGTGCTGTCTAAATTGTTAAGAGAATTTACAAAACCTTTACAAATTTTTAATCATTTGTTACAATAGTCCCAATAGTAACAGAGTAGTGTCTTATGACAATTGGAGTAAAAATGGCATCAAGTGATTTAAGTTTTGAAGAATTATTGGAAAAATATGATTACAAATTCCAAAAGGGTGATTTAGTCAAAGGCATCGTATGTGGTTATGACAGCCAAGGAGTAATGGTTGATATTGGAGCTAAAACAATTGCAGTTGTTCCTACACGCGAAGCTGTTGACAAAGATGAAAATGTTGAAGATAAATTCAAAAAAAGTGAAGAATACGAATTCTTGATTATAAAAGAAGAAGATGAAGATGGAAAATTCCTTCTTTCTAAGAAAAAAGTTGATCTTGCTTATGCTTGGAAAGAACTTGAAAAAGCTAAAGAAGCTGATGAAACAATCCTCGGCACAATTGTAGGAATTGTAAAAGGCGGAGTTTTAGTTGAAGTTTCTGGAGTTAGGGGCTTTGTACCTTCTTCTCAATTACGTGTTAAAGAAAGTGAATTGGAAGTTGGCGGAAAGCTTGAACTTAAAATACTTACTTTAGAACCACAACAAAATAATTTTATACTTTCTAATAAGAAAGTTTATGATGATAGCGCTGTAGAAGCAAGAAAAAATGTATTTTCTCAAATTGAACCCGGACAAATTGTAAAAGGTGATGTTGTAAGAATTACAGATTTTGGAGCTTTTGTTGATTTGGGTGGCATTGACGGGCTTCTTCCTTTATCTCAATTATCTTGGAGATGGATTGATCATCCGACAGATATTTTAAGTGTTGGAGATAAAATTGATGTTGAGGTAATTGCAGTAGATCATGATAAACAACGTGTATCTTTGAGCTTGAAAAATCTTGAACCTGATCCATGGCTTGAAGCTGAAAAACAAATTAAAGAAGGCGACAAAGTTGAAGGTACAATTACAAGAATCAAACATTTTGGTGCATTCGTTGAAGTATTCCCAGGTGTTGAAGCTTTGTTGCCACACGCTGAAGTAGTTGAATTACAAAACCAAAAAGATTGCATTTTGCAAGTTGGTGATAAAGTTGATACTTATATTTTGAAATTTAATCCAACTGATAAACGTATCGCTTTGACGGTAAATCCTGACAAATTTGAATCAAAAGAATTCGCTCAGGGAACAGAAGACGAAGATAAAGAATAAATTATAAAAACTTAAATAAATAAAAGGCGGGAATTTTTCCCGCTTTTTTAATGAAATTACATAAATTTTCTAATATAAATGAATGATTTTTTTAAAAGATACATATATTTATTTAAATTAATACCGTATAATTTTTATAGTTATGTTGACTTTACAAAAAATGTCATTATAAATAAAACTGTAAGGTAGAATTTTTTGAAGGAGAGTGACCATTATGGGTATGGCAGCTTCACAGGCAAGATATTTAGGATTAACAGCAAGAAAAACCAATGTTGAATATGAAGGACAACAAATAAACCAAGCTCGTACAGCTTTGGCCAACCAAAGTGCTAATACATTTAATGAATTATTAGCCCTTGAAGTCCCAACAGCTCCAAGTACACAAGATTATACAACAATGCAATATTCTTATTCTGACGGGCTCAATGAAGAAGTAATCACAAATATGTCTGAATTAATAGATGATCCCGACGGTTATAATTATATGATATCTCATTATCACTATTCTGATGTTTATACAGGTGTTCAGACAAAGAAAAATAATCCTCAAGTTGTACTTGATCAAGCAACTGGTGTTCCTACATATGTTGGAAATTGTAAAGTTTCTGCTTATAACCCCGATGATCCTGATCAAAAAGCTGCTTATGAGCAAATTTGCAAAGATTTTCCTGATGAAAATTTTGCAACTTCTGACAGCATTTATACTTGGGAATATCAAAATAAAACTTATTTTGCAAGTTTAGAGGATTTAACGACTTCGGCAACAAGTGCTCCGGATCCAACAAAACCAACTGAAAATCAGACAAAATTGACCACGTATAATGCAGAAAATATAAAGACAAAAATAGAACAACAGCAAAAAGCATTTGTTGATTTAGATGATTCAGGCCGCCCGCAAAGTATTAGATATGAAGATTCTTCAGTAACTTATTCTTTAAACACAGAAACCGTTACTGATGATAATGCTTATCAAGATGCGATGAATCAGTATAACTATGATATGCAAGTTTACGAAAAGAAAATTGCAGATATCAACGCTAAGACAGAAAAAATTCAAGAGCAGGACAGAACTCTTGAACTACGATTAAGACAGCTTGATACAGAACAAGAAGCATTGCAAACAGAAATGGAAGCAGTCCAAAAGGTAATTGAAAAGAATATTGAATCAACATTCAAAACATTTGAATAACAAAATGAAATTATCAAGAGGTTTTTTATGTCATATAAGAACGATAGTTATTTAGTAATAGCAAATAAATTTAGTTCAGCAAGTGGAGATGCAAAAGCTCAATTATGGGAAACTTATGATCAGCTCAGAGATTTGACTGTTTCCGGCAATGGCTTAGGCTCGGGTTTTGGAATGACAGGAGGTTTTTTGTATAATCTTGCAAGTTTGTTGGCTCCATCTTCTTTTGCGGGTGTATTTGGTGCATCTGAATCCATGAATGTTCCTGGTACATCTTATGCATCAAGTTTTAATGGTGGATCTTCTTACGGCATAGATTCTTTATATAATTATTCAGGTTTCCCAAGTGGTGCAGCTCCTATATCTTGGGGGTTAGATGGTTATGCAACGGGAGGAGCTTCTTCAATTGTAAGCGGTTGGGGAACTGACACAGGTGTCACAACGGGCTATGCCTCAGGGATTGGGGGAATTGCTGATGTTGCAAGTGCTGCAGCTTACGGGCTAGGTGCTGCAAATGGTTATGGATTTTCTATGAAAAATTTAGTTCTCCCTGTTGCTGGTGTAATTTCCGGATGGGGTGGCATTATGCAGGCTGCTGCTCCGTATTTGGGTGAATATGGATTACCAGCACTTGTTATGGGTAACTTAATGCAAGGCACATCTTCTGCGGCTTTAGCAGCTTATCAAAATGTTACAGGTAATATTACAGCTAATGCTGATACGATTCTTTCAAACAAAGTTCGTAATATTGAAACAGTTTGTAAGATGCTCGATACCCAGAGTGACGTTGTTAAAAAAATGCTTAAAGAGTCTATAGAAGGTGATAGTAAAGCTATACAAAACTTGTAAATTTATTTTACAAGTTTTTTTTATAATTAAAGTTTATGATTAGATTTGCCGTAATAAGTAAAGTGGATAAAAAACTTTAGGCTTCAAATAGTTAAGACATGTTAAGCAAATATTAAAAAACATGGCAATAATTGTTTACTAATTGTTTTAATATACATGTAGGTCTAAAGTGTAAGGAGAAAAATGCTTCGTGATACTTTAGAGATGAATATAAAAAGATTATTTGATTTCTTGATATATTCAAAAAACTTCCTAATAAGGAAAAATCCAATAAAGACAATGGCAAATTCATTTGTAGAAGGATTAAAAGAATTTCTTACAATGAATAAGAAACGCAAGATGGCGCAGTATAGGTTAAATTATCACCGTCATCAGTTTCAGAAAATGGAACAGTTGATTGCCGAAAACAATCAACATACGTTTCTAAGGGGAAGTAACCTCAATGAAACAAGATAAGGAAAAATAAAATGGGATTAGTCAACTCACAAATTAGATTATTATATCTTCAACAAACCAGATTAGATTTGGAATATAAAATAATGTTGATTACCCAAGCAAAAATGGGGTTATCAAAATCAGCCAGTGATTTGATGGAAGTTGGGAATGATTTTGATCCTGATTCACCGACAACCAAAATGTTGCAGCAGCGACAGGCAAAATTGAAAGTTCTTGAACAAAAACTGGATGCTCAAATGTTACAATATCAATCAAGATTGAAGATGGTAGATGCAGAATATCAATCTTGTCAGGGAATGATAGATAAGAATATTCAAACATCGTTTACTTATAGATAAAAAAATCGGTTAATTAATATTAACCGATTTTTTTATCTATATTATTAATATTATTAGATGTTTGTTTGAATAAATAAACTGATTATGTCATTCAAAGTTGCATACTGTTTTTGTAATTTTTGAGATTGTCTTTCAAGTAACCCAATTTGTTTTTTGTATTCCATAATTGATGTTTGACATTCTCGAGATGCATTATTTAAACTTTCTTGAACTTGTTGAGCTTCTTGTAAAACACTTTTCATGGAGATACCTAAAGCTTCCATTGTTTGTTTAATAATTTGAGCTCCAGTTTGTTTTGATACTCCAGCAGGAAGTTGATTAATTAACTGTTTTAAGACTGCGATATTTGCAGGGATTTCAAATCCTTCAGAATCAGACTCAAAAGAACCAGTCATAGAATGTTGTTGTGATAATGGCATAACTCCAGGTGTTGTAAATTGATTATGCATTCCCAAATTTTCATCAAAAGTAGAGTTTATTTCTTCTTGAGATTGAAGTTCTTGATTAGTATTTTGTTCATCTTGTTCTGTATCTTGTTCAACAAATTCTATGTTAGAACTGTTATTTACAATACTATCTTCATCCACTGGATTGTCTACAACACTTTGGATTTCAATATCTGATTGCTGTTTTAAAGCTTCAACAATCTTTTTTCCTACGCCTTCTGTAATTCTGTTACTTACCATCATTACCCTCTTTCAGATTTGATTATAATATAGCAAAGAAATTATTTCAAGAAATTCTCAAAATAGTTACGAAATGCTAAGAACACATCATAATTTTATAAAAATGTTATAATAAAAAAATGAATTTAATATATGATTTAAAGTTAGGGTGAAAGTATGAAGAGACGTGCATTTATAAGTGTATATGACAAAGTAGGATTAATAGAATTTGCAAAAAATCTTGTTGAAAAGTTTGATTATGAAATTGTTGCATCCGGGGAAACATTTGAGGTCTTAAGAAATGCAAATATTGAGGCAATAAATGCTGCAGAATTTTCAAGTACATCTGGTTTGCTTACTGCAGAATATAATTTTTTAAGTGAAACGATATTAGCAGCAGTTCTCGCAAACAGTGATGACTCAAAATTATTAACAGATCTTGAACGGATTGCTGTAAAACCTTTTGATATGGTCGTAGTTAATTTATGTCCGTTTGAAAAATTATCATTGGAATCAGGGAATATAGATGAAATTATTTCCAAAATTGATATTTCAGGAATAACTCTATTAAGGGCTGCTGCAAAAAATTATAAAAATGTTACAGTAATCACTGATAAAATAGATTATTACTTAGCATTGAATGCAAATGAGTTCGGCCGTTTAAAGTTAGCTACAAAGGCTTTTTATATAAGTTCCAATTATGATAGAGAAGTTTTTCAATTATTGGCAGAGCAGTCAGGAGAAAAACCATTCAAGACTTTCAGTTTAGAAAAATTAAGGGATTTGCAGTATGGTGAAAATCCACATCAGCGTGGCGCAGTATACAAATCTGGGAAAATGGTTGATTATGAAGTAATCAATGAAAAAGAATTGACATTTAATAATATTTTGAATGTAACAGAAGCTGTTAATATGGTTAGTGAATTTTATGATGTCAATTGTGTGGCAATAATTAGACATACAAAGCCTTGCGGTGTTGCGTTAGGCCGTTCATTATATGAAGCATATACAAAAGCTTTTGATTGTGACCCTGTTAGTTCTTTTTACGGTGTTGTTGGCTTTTCTCAAGCTGTTGATGCAGAAGTTGCAAAGCATATAAATTCAATGGCTGTAGAAGTTGTTGTTGCACCTGACTATGACAAAGAAGCTATAGAATTATTTAATGACAATCCTGATATAAAACTTGTAAAATTAAAAACATCTCTAAAAGATTATAGAAAATTAACAGTGGAAGAAATTATATTAACACCTTTTGGGGCATTAGTTCAAGACCGCAACAACAGTGAGTTAGATAAAGACAAGTTTAAAGTTGTGACTCAGGAAAAACCGACTCCAGAGCAGATAGAAGATGCTGTTTTTGCATGGAAAGTTGTAAAACATGCAAAGACAAATTCTGTTGTAATCGCAAGAGATTTTAAGGCTATTGCGATTTCTCAGGGATATACTAATGCAATTAGTGCTGTTGAGCATGCTCTTGAATATGCTTGTGATGGAGCGAAAGAGGCGGTTTTGGCATCAGATTCTGTTTTGCCAGTGGAAGATTGTATATATTCTGCTGTTCAATCACGAGTAAGTCTAATTATTCAACCTGGCGGTTCAATAAAAGATCAAAGCTTAATTGATGTTTGCGATAAATATGGTATGGCAATGATAACAACAGGTATAAGAAACTACAGACAATAAGAATTATTTATCTTGTTTCAATATTTCCATAATTTTCGGATAATGATTCAACACATTTTTAATTTGAGAATCATTCCCGCCTTTTTTATTTGATGAAAATAAGGTCACTTCATTAATTAATCCTCTTTCTCTTGCAGGATTAACGTAGGTTAAGTTGACTATACTATTTTTCACAACTGCAATTTTTGTATTATTTAAGATTGCCATTGCCCAGAACCAAACATCATCAGCATTTGGTGCTAATTTTATAAACAGTTCTTCATTTAGAATATCTTTATACAAACAATTTGGAGGATATAAAACTCCGCCGACTCCTGTTAAAAAGTTTGAGAATGAAGGTTTAGAACTTTTTATTTTTTTAGGCCATTTTTTATAAGGAGCTAAAGTGTTTTTATTAAGTTTAACTTTATGAGCTCTGTGGCATATAATGCAGTTTTTATTTTCTTCATAATTTTTTATAAGTATTTCAAGCCAATCTTTTTCATAAAAAATATCATCGTCTGCAGTGACTATTATATTGTTAGGGTATTTTTTTAAAGCCGGAATAAGTTTGGTGTAAGAACGTAAATTTTTGTGCCAACCTATTACAAGTCCGTTTTCCTTAAGTTTTAGAACTTTTTCCGGAATATCTTTTTCTCCATTTGGGAATTGTTCTTCACCAAGCCACAAAACAACTTTTGCTGGTTTTACAGACTGAGTTAATAACGAATATAAGGTAAAATGGATTTCGTACATTCTTTGAGGAAAAGATGTTAAAGATATTATTATACCATTCTCATCACCGGTTGTGCCGTTTTCTCTGTAACATTCAATTTTCTTTTCAACGGCAGTTTTATTAATAGTTTTGAGGCCTTTTCTTTTGAATAAATTAAACATAAGCTAATGATATTATATAAAGAAATATTTGCAAGCTAAATTCTTTTATACTAAAATACTTTTGGAGGAATAGTTATGGAAATCAAATCATGGGAAGATTACTTTTTAGATTTAGCTAAAACTTGTGCCAGCAGATCAAATTGCATAAGAGCTCAAGTAGGTGCAGTTATTGTAGGCGAGGATAAAAAAATAAAAGCTACAGGATATAATGGCACTCCATCAAAAGTTGAATCTTGCTATGAAAGAGGGGAATGCTACAGAATAAAACATAAAATACCATCAGGCACAAGATATGAGACTTGCCGCTCGATTCATGCCGAACAAAATGCTATTATTCAAGCAGGACAGGATAGATGTAAAGGCGCTACAATGTATATTTGGGGGCACAATTTCATTTGTATTTTATGTAAGAGATTTATTGTTCAGTCAGGTATAGTAAATGTAGTATTGAGAAAAGATGAAAACTCTCCTATTTTACATGTAACTGTTAATGATATTAGACGAGAACTTGAAAAAGATTAAAAATAATGTTAAAATTAATTAGGTAACAATTTATAAGGAGCATTTTTATGAAAAAGATTATCAGTCAGAACATCGGGGGGGGGGCGTTCACAGCTTAACCGGTCTATTAAACACTTGTCAAAAAACAAAAAAGAGTTATAATGGTGATATGGTACATCACTATTTAAAAAGATTTGGCTTTACCCTTCCAGAGGTATTAATAACAATTGGTATCATCGGTGTAGTTGCGGCTTTAACAATAGCTAATTTTATTAATGATTATACTGAAAAAAGAAATATTAGTGTATGGAAAAAAGCTTATGCTGAATTTTCAGATATAGCACAACAAATATCTT
>CALVGY010000059.1 GCA_944327215.1 Candidatus Gastranaerophilales bacterium
TGTGGTGTAACTATACCATATCCCTTAATTCTTACTTCTTCTAATGCCATTGCTATCTTATCATATTCTTGTTTTGATACGATACCTTCTTTATACATATCTGTATATCTTTTATGATCTTTTGTCGCAAAATCTAACTTTGATTGAGCTGATGTTACATCTTCATAAGATTGGTTAACATTTGATCCACCTTCTTCGATTTGTCTTTCAGTAACATTCAACTGCGCTTTTGCTTCAGCCAGTTTTGCTTCAGCTTGATGAAGTTTTACCTCATAATCCGCTGGATCAATTTCAACCAATAATTGACCTGCTTTAACAACATCATTATCATCAACGAGCAAATTAATTACAGGGCCTGATACACGAGGAGCTACAGAAATTAATCTACCTTCAACAAAAGCATCATCCGTTGACTGGTAAAATGTTGCATGTATTGCAAGAAAAATTCCCATTAATACAAGAATTATTGCCGTAATTGTAGGAACAAATACTCTTTTTTTCTGATATTCAGGACGTTTTTTCTTTGCTTTTTCTTTTCTTGTTTTTAATCTTTCTTTTGCTTTTTCTTCAAATTGTTCATCATGAATTTTCTTTTGGGGTTCATCTACCATATTCTACCTCTTTATATTTGTATATTTAATTTCTCTTCTAAGTTTGCCTTTATTTTGTTTAAAACTTTTAAACAATTTATAAGTTCCTCATCCGAAACATCTTCTACGGTACTTTGCCAATGTTCTGCAACAGTTGGAAGAACTGCATTATAGGCTTCTTTCCCTTTATCGGTTATGTTAATTTTAAATATTTTTCGTTTATTTGTATCGGGAGTTCTTGTGACAAGTCCTTTTTCTTCCAAGATATTTATAATTCTTGTTATATTTGGTCTGTCTTTAAGGGTAAGTGCTCCTATTTGTCTCTGATACAAACCGTCATGGTCAAGAATAGCTGTTAAAACAGTAAACTGTTCCGGCGTTATAGGTAAATGTGCCCTTATAAATTTTTGGTTTGCTATGGCACGAACCATTTTGCCTACACGTACCAGTTTCATCCCAATTCTACTTTTTAATAAATTATGCTTGTCCATGATTTTTCTTTGTGTTATTATGATAACACAAAAAAGGAAATAGCAAGCATGAAAAATTTAAAAATATTACTTACCCTATTTATATTAATCTGCTCATTTAATATCACAGCAGAAGCTAGAACGAAAAAAGTTACTCCTGATTACAGAATGGAATACTTAAATCTTGATTGGTGGCAAAAATATAATGATCCTGTTTTAACAGATTATATTAGCACTGCTTTTAAAAATAATCAGGATTTAAAAATCGCGACTCTTAATGTTAAACAAGCTGAACAAACTGTTAAAATGGCTTTTGCAGGCCAACTGCCTCAACTTGGATTTCAAGGGGATTTGTTTAGAGATTTTTCATCTTCAACAGTAAAATTCGGTAATATTGTCATTCCTGATTACAAACAGAGTAATTTCTTCCTACCACTTACAATGAGTTACGAAATTGATATATGGGGAGAAAATTACTTAAGAACAAAATCTGTAAAAAAACAACTCGAAATTGTTAAACAAAATGAAAAATCTTCATACATATCTTTAACATCAGCTATTGCTTCTCAATATTTTAACCTTATTAAATTTGACCAACTTATAAAAGATCAAGAAGAACTTGTTAAACTGCAAACAGAAATTGTAAGACTTGAAGAAATTAAATACAAAAATGGTTTATGTCCTGTTACCGAACTTATGGATGAAAAACAACTTCTTACTCAACTAAAAGAAGAATTAAATGTATATCTGGATAAAAGATTAATCATCGCAAGAGAACTTGGTGTTTTAACTGGTTTAAGAGAAAAAGATTTATCTCAAATGACAAGGTCTGATTATTCAACCATTACACTTTTACCATTACCTGATACAATTAATTCTGAAGTTATACAATATAGACCGGATTATGTTAAAGCTGAAGATTATATTGAAAAAATCGGGATAGATGCTAAAGTTGCAAGACGAGATTTTTTACCGAAATTTACTTTATACGGACAGGCTGGTTTTAGTGCATACAACTTAACAAATATTTTTGGTAACCATACATTTAAATCTCTTGCAGGAGTTGTTCCATCTCTTGACTTGTTTACCGGTGGTTTAAAAATGGCTCGTTTAAGATGGACAAAACTTGAACTCGAAAAAGCTCAACAAATTTATGAAAAAACCATTCTTACATCAATTCAAGAAGTTAATAATTCTCTTGGTGGGGCTATTACAAGAGAGAAAAATTATCAAGAAAGTGTTAAACGTTACAATCTTGAAAATGAAAAATACGCTCTTGCAAATAAAAAATTCGAAATCGGAGCAAAATCAAATCTTGATTTGATGAAAGACCAAGAAAGACTACTTGTTGCAGATAAAGATAAAGTCAGCAGTCAAATAAATTATTTGTTATCTACAATTGATATTTATAAAGCTATTGGGGGCAAAGACTTTACAACTGTAAATGATAATTTATAAAAATTAATTATCCTTACTTATAAGTCTTATGTCGCATAAAGTTAAAATGCAATAATGATTTAATTAATATATGCTAAAAAAATTATTAATCATTATTGCATTATTTTTAAGTACTACAAATTGTCTGGCAGAAGACATACATTTTGATAATGAAGTTTATTCATTAAAATATAGCGCACTTGCACCTTTCACAAAAGGTTATGGTAACGAATATTTTAAGAAATATGAAAATGTTTCTAACTGGACAAAAATGATCGGGATATATTATTATCCTGAAGAAAACAACCCGATAAAATTTGCGGAAGATTTTGACAAAACTATTGAAAATACTGACAATAGCGTACTTTTAAAACTTATTGAAAACAAAAAATCTGACAAATCTGCAATAAGTTTTTTGGTTAACGGATGTGAAAATGCTAAGAAATATTTCGAATATGACATATATAAATTTGAAAAACATCCGACTAAAGGCATGATGGTCTTAAAGTACGCTGTGAAGCATTTCTTCACAAACGACGAAGAAATAAAATCAATTGCAGAAAATGTAAAAAAAGAAAACGATAAATACTTGGAAATGCTTATCACATCTCCAATTCCGCCCATTATAGAAAAGGATATTGCAATCCAAAAATAAAAAGTCAGTAATATTGACATATCTTCTTTCTAACTTTATGATTTTGTTATGGTAGTAGAAGATACAACAAGAGTTAAGGACTATTTAACAAAAACAAAATTAACAACATTGGATTATGTAATTAATCCTTATGTTGGCTGCCCAAACAAGTGTTTATACTGTTACGCTGCTTATATGTCAAGTTTCAGTAAACACAAAGAAGAATGGGGCGAATTTATAGATGTTAAGCAAACAAGTAAAAAAATTAATACATTCAAAATAAAAAATAAAAAAGTTATGCTAGGTACCGTAACTGACCCTTACAATTCTTACGAAGAGAAATACGGTATTACAAGAAAAATTATGGAACAGCTTGCAACATCTGAAGCTTTTTTGAGTGTTGTAACAAAATCAAAGCTTGTATTAAGAGATATTGATTTGTTTAAGAAAATGAAACATATCGAAATCGTCCTATCTATAAGCTTATTAGATGAAAATCTAAAGAAAAAATTAGAACCAAATTCTTCAACTATAGAAGAAAGACTTGAAACTTTAAAAGTTTTGAAACAAAATGGTATTAAATCGGTTGTATTTATTTCACCGATTATTCCTCAAATAACAGATTTCAAAAGTATTATTGAAAAAACTAAAGAATATGCTGATGAATACTGGTTCGACAAACTAAATTTAAGAAGCAGTTTCAAAACAAAAATGTTCAAATTTATAAATGAGGAATATCCAATTTACAAATCATTGTATAATGACATATATAACAATAAAAATCCGCAGTATTTTGAAGAAATGAATACAGAAATTGAAAAATACTGCACAGAAAATAATATAGTTTATAAAAATTTCTATGCCGGCACATAAATTGCTTCTTGACCAAAATAAATCTTTTCAGCCGGCTTTTCCTAAAATTTAAAGGACACTGATGAATTTATCAAATGCATCTTGTCCTTTTTTGTCACGTTTGAAAACTCCCGCGCATTCCAATACTTTGACAAAAACCAATCCTGTCTCTTTTTCAATAATATCCATAACATTATTTTCATTAATTTCAGAATATTTTGGAAGGAAACTTTCAACCCAATCTGCATGTTTAGCAGAAAGCTCATTATTTCGCAAATCTGATTTTTGTATAATACATTTTGCGACTTCTTTCAATTCTTTATCGAGTCTTGATGGGAGAACTGCAAGCCCCATAACTTCAATTAACCCAATATTTTCCTTTTTGATATGATGAAGTTCTTTGTGAGGATGATAAACCCCAAGAGGATATTCATCCGTTGTTATATTATTCCTTAAAACAAGGTCTAACTCAAACATATCACCTTTTTTACGTGCAATTGGAGTTATTGTATTATGAGGTTCGCCATCAGTATTTGCAAATATAAAGACATTTTCATCAGAATAAGCTCGCCATTTATTTAGAATATAATCAGCCAATTCAACGAGTTTTTCACACTCCTTGTGTCTTATTCTTATAACTGACATAGGCCATTTTAAAATTCCGGCCTCAACATCTTCAAAACCTTTTATTTTAAAAGATCTTTCTATTTCAGCACGCTCCATTGCAAATTCAAAATGCCCACCTTGGAAATGATCATGAGATAAAATTGAGCCTCCAACAATAGGTAAATCAGCATTTGAACCTACAAAATAATGCGGAAACATTTTTATAAAATCAAATAATTTTTTAAATGTTTCTTTATTAATAACCATTGGAATATGTTTACTATTTAAAACAATACAATGTTCATTATAATAAACATAAGGAGAATATTGAAAATACCAATTTTCACCGTCTAATTCTATTGGAATAATCCTATGGTTTTGCCTTGCAGGATGATTTAATCTTCCGGCATAACCTTCATTCTCTGCACACAACATACATTTTGGGTAATTACTTTGAGCAGCATTTTTAGCAGCAGCGATAGCCTTTGGATCTTTTTCAGGTTTTGACAAATTTATAGACAAATCAAGCAAACCATATTCTGTTTGCGTCTGCCATTTCAAATCCTTTTTAATTCGATATCGTCTTATATAATCTGTATCTTGAGAGAATTTATAATACCAATCAGTAGCATTTTGTGGAGATTGAAGATATAACTTTTTAAATTCACTAATCACCTCATGCGGCATAGGAACTAATGCCCCCATAAGTTTTGTATCAAACAAATCCTTTGATACAATAGTATCTTCTATCAAACCCTTCGATACCGCATAATCAAGAAATTCTTTCAATGTCCCTTCTAAATCAATATTTTGAAAATCCTCTTCAGGTTCTTTATATTCATTTAAATTTAAAATTTCTAAGATTCTATTGATAACATAATTTTTATCTGTAAAATCAATCAAATCTTTTTCAAGTCCATATTGTACGAATTTTTTTATTGCCGTATTTATCATAAATTCCCTCTATGCAATCTGTATACCGCCATCATTTCTTATCGAAAGAACATGGCACGAATTTTTTCCAATAATATTTTCTATATTCGTTTTAAAATCTAAAAGCATATCTTTTGGAACAAAAGCCTGAACAGTTCCTGCAAAACCTCCTCCATGGACTCTATATGCACCCTGTCCTTGCAAATATTCATCACATAAAGCAAGAGTAAGTGCTACAGCTTGTTCTTTGGCTGAGCCACATACACAAACGTTTTGCAAATACATATAAGAAGACTGTCCTGATTCTTTTCATAACGACAAAAAGTCTTTAAAGTTCGAAATATCAAGAGCCTGTGCCTCTTTTTGAGCTCGCAAATTTTCATCAAAGAAATGCAAAGCTCTTAAAACTGCTCTATCCCCTGCAATCTTTCTAAGATCAGGAATTGCAGCTATAAAATCTTTTTTATCAACATCTCTCAAAACATCTTTTTCAAAATAATTAGCAATTTTTTTCATCTCCGAAGGTATAGCTGCATATTCATCAGTTAAATTTGCATGATCTGCGCCGGAATCAATTATACACAAAGCATAATCAGATGAAGAAAAATCAAAATTAATCTTTTTAATAATCGGATTTTCTAAGTCATTAAAATCAATAAATACAATACCTCCAACAGAAGATGCCATCTGATCCATCAAACCGCAAGGTTTTCCAAAATATACATTTTCTGCAAATTGTCCAATCTTTGCAATTTCTACAGCATTTATCTCATTATTACAAAACATTCCATTTATAATATTTCCGATAAGCATCTCAAACGCAGCAGAAGAAGAAAGCCCTGAGCCCTTCAATACATTTGAAACCGTATAACAATCAAATCCTTTTATTTCATATCCTAGTTTTTTAATCTTTGCAACAACACCTTTTATTAAAGATTTTGAACTGTTATATTCTTCGTTGTTAGGCTCTAACTCATTTATATTAATAATATCAACCGGATACCCTTCTGATTTTACTCTTATTTCATCAGAATTATTTAGTGCAGAAACCGCTATAACATCAAGATTTACACTTCCTGCAACAACACATCCTCTCTGATGATCTGTATGATTCCCGCCAATTTCAGTTCTCCCTGGTGCCGAAAATAAAGAAACTTCTTCAGGATAACCAAATGTCTTTTCAAAACTTTCAATCAAATTAATATATCTATTAACATAAAAATTCATATCGTACGGATCTTTTATGCAATAAAGTTTTTCAAATACTTCATTATACTCACCATTTTTAATATCTTGTTTTAAATTTTCTCTCTTAATCATATAAACTCCTTATTCTAATTTTATTCCTTTTTATGTCAAAAATGAAACACTCGATTAGTTGATATTTTGAAAATTTTACTGAATTTTATCATTATAAATTATTATGTACTTTAGATTTTTTTATATTATAATATATATTATTAAATAGGAGAGCAGATATGGACCAAGAGACTTATATGAGAATAATGGGTTATGTCCCAACAGTTATAGAAGCATCTTCTCGTGGAGAAAGATCTTTTGATATATTTTCAAGACTTTTAAGAGAAAGAATTATATTTTTAGGCACAGAAATTGACGATGATGTTGCTAATTCAATTGTTGCACAGCTACTTTTATTGGATAGCGAAAATTCAGAGAAAGATATTATGCTTTATATCAACAGCCCAGGTGGTGTAATAACAGCTGGTATGGCAATTTATGATACAATGCAGCTTATCAAATCTGACGTTTCAACAATATGTTTAGGCGATGCTGCATCTATGGGAGCATTTTTACTATGCTCTGGAGCAAAAGGGAAAAGAATGGCTCTTCCAAACGCAAGAGTTATGATTCACCAACCTCTTGGCGGCGCTAAAGGTCAAGCTACAGACATTGAAATTGAAGCAAAAGAAATTTTAAGAATGAAAGATATGTTAATTGAAATTATTGCTAAAAATTCAGGTCAACCAATAGAAAAAGTTAAAGAAGACTGCGAACGTGATCACTTCTTAACAGCTCAACAAGCTTTAGAATACGGGCTTATTGACAAAGTTATTACAAAAAATGATAGATAGCTTTTATTAACAAATCTTAACAAAACGTCTAAAAACATGCAATTTCAAGGAGTTGCATGTTTTTATATTAATGTAAGGTTAAAGGTTAGTTATAAATTAGGTAGGAGTAAGAACAATGTCTCCATTAATTTTCGCATACCGAAAATTGGAACTTAATCATCGTCGGAACGATCTGCAATATCGTTTGATGGAACTGACAAGAAAACTCTCAGATTTGCAACAATATTCTGCAAACATCGGAGACGGGTCAGTATCAATGAGCGATATGATGAATACTCCGGGTTCTATGTTCGGTAGACAAATGATGTACATGCAGTACGCTCATAACTATGCATTAATGAGCGCAAATCAAAACATGGCAATGATGCAACCGATGATTGCAGCGCAAATGCAACAAATGCCAAATCCTCAGTATCAGGCAATGTATCAACAATGGATATTCAGAAGCCTGTATAATCAAGCTCGTGAAAACGTCGGTAAACAAGAATCAAAACTTTTGAATGAACAAGAAAAACAAATTCAGGCAGAAAAAGCAAAAATAGAAACCCAATTAAAAATGATAGAACAGGAATATGAATCTGTTAAACAGGGTGAAGAACAAGCTATAAAATTATTTAAACCTGAATATTAATAAAAATTTACCCTAAAACATCCTATCCTTGACTAACCTTTACAAGGAGTCGGCTAAATGCTGGCTCCTTTTTAACATGAAATAATTGTTTTAACTTTGCAATCATAAATATCATGAGGAAGTTCATCAACAATTAATTTTGAAGAAATAGGGAGTATTGTATTAATGTAAGGATATTTTTTAAGGAACCTATCATAAAACCCGCCGCCATATCCTAATCTATAACCAAAGTTATCAGCCATTAAAGCAGGAACAAAAACCAAATCCAAAATATCTGGCAATACAGAATTTGAACAAGGTTCTTTTATATTAAAACTTGAAATGTTTAGCAAATCTCCGCATTTATAAGGGCAAACTTCTAAAAAATCGCCACATACACGAGGCAAATAGAAATTTTTATTATCATCTAAAAGAGAAAGTAAATCTATCTCATATTTTTTCGGATAAAATAACATAATATTTCGAGCATTTTTATACAGCTCGTTTTTCCTAATTAATTTAATTATATTTAAGCTTATATCCGCTATATCAAGCTCTTTCCGTATACTTTTTGCCTTAGCTCTTAAGTCTATTTTGTTCTCCATAATTTTAGTATATAATAAAAATATGAATAACTATTGCAATAATGATCTAATCAACCCGAATTGGGCAAAACACGGCTATATTCAAGTTTATACAGGTAACGGGAAAGGGAAAACAACAGCTTCCTTAGGGCTTGCAATGCGAGCATTGGGGCGTTGCTGGAAAGTCCTTATTATTATGTTTACCAAAGGCGGAGATGACTATGGTGAACTGAATTCTTTCAGAAACCTATCTCCTCAAATATCTCAAAACCTAACAATAGTACAAGCCGGTCTTGATAGAATAGTTTATTCTGATAACAAAAATAAAAAAGACGAAGAAGAAATTAAAAAAGGTTGGGAACTTGCAAAAAAAGCAATAAAAAATGATGAATATAATCTTATTATTTTAGACGAAGCCAATATTGCAATAGATTTGGGATTTATAGACGTTGATGAAGTCGTGGAGGTTCTAAAAAATAAACCGGAAGAAATGGAAATAGTCCTCACCGGACGTAATGCAAACAAAAAAATTATTGATATAGCACATTTGGTCTCAGAAATTAATCCTATCAAACATTATTGGGATACCGGTATTGCCGCAAGAAAAGGGATTGAATACTAACTCATATATAAAAAATTAAAAAGACTACCCATAAAAAAATAATAAAAAAATAGTTTAGTTATCATTACCCTATGCACTTCTGCGCATCAAATCAGATAATTTAACCTCTTTATTTACCTTTTTAACTTTTTTTACAGTTTGCTTATCTTTTGCACTTTCTTTCTTAAATTGCGATAACCCAACTTTAATATCGGAATCCTGACTATTTATCATAAAAATATCCTTAAAAAATGTGATTAATTCATTCATAAACTTTCTCCTGAATCTATTATAACTTTATGCTTTTTATTTATATCATTCATTAAACCTATTTTCAACTCAAAAAACATTGTATTTTATGTTATATTAATGATATAAAAGCTTTAGGAGCACAATTTGAACACGAATACCACTGAAATTTTGAACGATAAGCATAATCAAGATTTTAATACAGCTTTAAATATATATGAAAATGATTATTCTCATGAAGATTTGATCAACTTTCTAAAAAGCGGTTCCGTTGCAGAAAAACAAGCTGCAGCTCTGAAATTAAACTCAATAAATACACAAGAAGATGCAAATATTTTAATATCAAATCTAACCAATTGCGATGGGAAAATCAGGGAAGCTGTATCTTTTAAGCTAAAAGAATTTATACCTCAAAACCCTGAATTTTATATAAATTTTCAAAATCAATTTCTTGATGCAATTATTGACATTAACGGAAATATATGCAGAAACGTCTTACAAGCAATAAAAAACCTGAAAAATTATCCGGAATTTTATACTGTTTTTTGTACAAAACTTGTAAACAAAACAGCTCCGATAATTGAAAAAGTAGAAAAATTTGATATTCAAGATGGAAAATACAAAATTAACAAAGAAGTCTTTAAACTCTACTGGTACCTTGAAACAATATTTCTATTTATAGAATTTATTGATCAAAATACCTTAAAAACAATTATTGCAAAAACAAAAAATATTAGTGATTACACAATCAGAGAAAAAACTGCAAAAATTTTATCTAAAATTGATTCTGACAATGATTTATTAAAAATTAAAAGAGAATTGAAAAATGACCAAAACTATTATGTAAGAAGGTATTAATACTTTTTATATTAACTTTTGTTAAGAAGTTTATAAGAAATATATACACTTTACGCAATTTTTAATTAATAATTTCCTTTATATATATACCAAGGGGAATTTACAAAAGGGAAACAAAAAGGAGAACAATATGGCCAGAGTTTTAATATCAATGCCGGAAAGATTTTTAGATGAAATAGACAAAGTTGCAGGAAATGAAAATCGTACACGTTCAGAATTAATCAGAGAAGCATTAAGAACTTATATGTACAGAAATCAAATCAGAAATTCACAAAAAGCTGTAAAAAATGCAGAAATTCTAGATGCACTGCTTGGTTAAAAAATTTTTAAGGGGAAAAAGGAAATGGAAAATAAAGATTACATAATGTCATCACTTGATGAATACTTTCAGATTTTAGACAAAGAAAACAAAAAACGTTCTGAACTTGTTGCAAAATCTCTGGTTAAATATTTACAACAAACTAAAGAAAAAACAAAATTTGAATCACTTCAAATTGCAAAATAAAAAGTCAAGGTCATAGATTATTTTGGGAAAAGGTAAAAATTTTTAGGGGAAAATTAAATCAATTGTAAACGGCTTACTAAACGTAAGCCGTTTTTGTATCTATTAATAAAAAAAAGCGAGCCTGTTACCAAGCTCGCTTTTAAAAATTATAATGTTGTTAATCAATTACTCAATAATTTTGTCAACAACACCGGCACCAACTGTGTGGCCGCCTTCTCTGATAGCGAATCTCATACCTTCTTCGATAGCTACAGGAGCGATAAGTTCAACTTCCATAACAACGTT
>CALVGY010000060.1 GCA_944327215.1 Candidatus Gastranaerophilales bacterium
TTGCTGTTCAAAATCCTTTTGATTTAATTCTTTTCCATCAGCAGAATAGTATTTATTAATTCCACTACTAATAACAATTTTTTCACCTGAATGTAATATTATAGTTTTTGTAGCAGTCTGCTTTTCAATTTCAATACCACTATGATTATTTGAGGTATTCGTCTTGGATGAATAAAGTGAAATCTTTTGTTCTTTTGTTAAAGTAATTTCTCCATTTTTACTCATTATTGATAAGATTTGTTCATCTGACAAATCCTTTAAATCAGGGTTTAATTGTCTATATTGTTGTATTTTTTGTTGTAAATTAACTTTTTCCGACATTATACACCATCTGAATTAACGTTAGTATTAATATCGGAAATACAATAAAATTTCTTTAAAATTTTAATCTTGCTTGTTACATACCTTAACACTATAAGACACACAGACAGAAATATTTTTATCGTTAATATCAACAATTGCCCAACGGACAATATCTTTGTATCTCTTGATTAGTTCTGATTCTATATACAAATTGTCAAAATTATCTGTTTTATTTATTGATACAAGTGTTGATTTAATCATAATATAATCCATACAAAAGCCGATATGGAGGCTCGAACTCCAGACCTACTCATTACGAATGAGTTGCTCTACCAACTGAGCTATATCGGCTCTTTATATTTTTTGAGATATTTATTCTACTGTTACAGATTTTGCTAAATTTCTTGGCTGATCAACATCTTTACCCAAAAATTCTGCAATATAATAAGCCAATAATTGTAAAGGAACAATTGCTATAATTGGAGAGAACAATTCCTGAACATCAGGTACTCTAATTATTTGTTCAAATAGATCTTCCAATTTTTCATCCTTTGAATTTGTTAGAGCAATCATTCTTGCATTACGAGCTTTTGCCTCTTCACTATTTGAAAGAAGTTTTTCATAAACTGAACCGTTCATCAAGATAGACAATACAGGCATTGTTTCATCTAACATTGCAATAGGGCCGTGTTTCAATTCTCCAGCCGGATAACCAGTTGCATTGATATAGCTTATTTCTTTTAGTTTTAAAGCACCTTCTAACGCTGTCGGATAATTTATACCTCTTGCTATATAAATGAAATCTTTTGTATTTGCATAAGTTCTTGCAACTTTTTGAATATCTTCTTTATGTGCTAAAATTTGTTCTATTTTTTGAGGAAGAACCATCAATTCAGCTTTCAAAGAAGTTAAAGTTGATGCAGCAATACTATCTTTTATTTCAGACATATATAATGACAACAAATAAAATGCCATCAACTGAGCTATATAAGATTTTGTAGCAGCAACAGAAACTTCGATACCTGCATTAACAGGGATTAAACTATCAGCTTCACGAGCCATAGCACTGTCAGGTCTGTTTGTAATTATTAATATATGAGAACCTTTAGCTTTTGCTTGTTTAATCGCTGTTAAAGTATCAGCCGTTTCTCCTGATTGAGAAACCCCAATAACCAAAGTATGTTCATCGGTTACAGTTTTTCTATATATGTATTCACTTGAAGCTTCAACATCAACTGCAATTCCACAGAAGCTTTCTATCAAATACTTGCCAATCATTGCAGCATGCAAAGATGTTCCGCAAGCAATAATTTGAATTCTGTTTAAATTTTTCAAAGTATCTTTATTTAATTTAACTTCATTCAAAATAATATTTTCATCAGGTGCATGAAGTCTGCCAACTAAAATATTTCTAATAACATCAGGCTGCTCATGAATTTCTTTCAGCATAAAATGTTTATAACCCATTTTGCTCAAAGCTACAGGTTCCCAAGGCAATAGTTCAATTTTTGGTTCGACCTTATCACCATTAATATCAATAATTGACATTGAATCAGGAGTTAATGTCGCAATCTGATTATCTGATAAATATACAGCCTTTTTAGTATGTTTGATAATCGCAGGAACATCTGAAGCTGCGAAATATTCGCCTTCCCCAATACCAACAAGCAAAGGAGCATTCCTTTTTGTAATAACAAGTTTGTTTTTACAATCATTATGCATTACACAAAGAGCATAAGCTCCTTCTATTTCTTCTGAAGCAAGTCTTACAGCTTCTGTCAAATCTTTACATTCAGCATACTTGCGGGCAACAAGGTGAGCAACAGCTTCTGTATCAGTTTGAGATTTAAATATACAGCCGCTTTTAGATAATTCTTCACGTAATTCTTTATAATTTTCAATTATTCCATTATGAACAACTACAAGATTTCCGCAATTACAAGTATGCGGGTGAGCATTCAAAAGAGTCGGAGCGCCATGGGTTGCCCATCTAATATGACCAATTCCCATTGTTGAACTGTTATATTCATGCTCATGACCATGCAATGTATCTCTTAGATTTTGCAATTTACCAATTGCTTTATATACCTTTATTTCATTCTCGCACATTACAGCAATACCTGATGAATCATAACCTCTGTATTCAAGCTGTTCCAATCCGTCAAGTAATATATCAACTACTGATTTATTTCCTACATATCCTACGATTCCACACATATATTTCCTCTCAATCATTATTTATCAGAATAGATACATTATAACATTGAAAGATTTAAATTTACATATCCTTATAAAAGTTTTACATTAAACTTGCATATAAAAAAAATATATAGTAATATAATCACAAAAAATAAGGGGAATTATTATGAAAAAGTTTTTAGTATTATTAGGAATTATTTTGGTTGGTACATGCGCATTTGCAGATGAAATAACCGTTATTCACGGAGTAAATTTTAGCAATTTCTGGAGAAAAAAAGGAATTGATGAAGAAAAAGTTCTTAAAGTCGGTCAAAAAATTATGATAGATAACAGAATACCTAAAAGAGTACCTATTTTTGTTTATAACAATAACAAAAACGTTAACGCAAATTCAAATCTCTATGACAAAACTGTAACTATCTATTCCGGCATGTTCTTATATATAGATAATGATGATGAACTTGCCTATGTACTATCACATGAAATTGCACACTCTGTTGAGGCATACGGCGGAATGATAAAATATATGGCAATGAATGCAAATTCTAAAAAATATGAACAAAAAGCAGATTTAAATGCAATAGATTATATGGTCAAATCAGGATATGACCCAATTGCCGCAATTACAATGGGAAACAAAATTTTTGGAGAACCTGTTTGGGATTGGGGATGTACATACCTTCATCCGAAAGGATCAAAAAGATTAATTGACATGTACAAATATATTTACGTTAAATACCCTCAATACCTAAATTCACCATTAACTCATACTCCATCATATAAGAATTTTGAATACAGTATGAGAAAAGATATTCTTGAATTTCAGCAAAAGCAGAAAAAACGCAGATTAAAACAGCAAGAAAACGGAGATTTGTAAGATGTTGAAAAGATTATTATTAGTTTGCATTTTACTTACAGGAATCGTATATGCAGAAGAAGTTCCTGTCACAATTAC
The DNA here is from genome assembly GCA_944327215.1 of Candidatus Gastranaerophilales bacterium. Lineage (GTDB taxonomy): Bacteria > Cyanobacteriota > Vampirovibrionia > Gastranaerophilales > Gastranaerophilaceae > Stercorousia. The sequence goes on from CALVGY010000060.1 coordinate 3,458, forward strand.
TCCCGTAAAAAAGATTTCTACTGCCGATAAAACATTACAAGAAGGCAGCATTGTAGAATTTAAAAATGTCCAAAATGATGAAATTATCACTGGCATGATAAAAGAATTAACTCCTAACGGATTTGCCGGGGAACAAGCAACTCTTGTAATTAGCGATTTCCAATATAAAAAATCAGGTAAAAAACTCAACGGAGAAGTTTTTTTAAAAGGCGGCGAACATAAAAAATACCAAGACATGGCAGATAGCGGCGTAGCTCCTGTCATCGGAATAATAAGAGGCGGAGAAGTTATTTTAAAACCTGAGAAAACAGAAATTACAGTATTTTTCAGTGATTATATAAATTCAGAAAATACTCCTATAAAAATAAAACCCGCACAAAATATTTCAACTTGCTATGATGAAATTGAAGTAGGAGACATAATCAAATTTTCAACAGTTAAAGATGTATATAAAAATGGTCATCTTTACATAAAAAAAGATACACCTATATATGGAACAGTAGACTATGTAAGCGATAACGGCTGGTCTTATGATAATGCGCAAATAGATTTAAAAAAATTCAAAACCAAAACTGCTGATGGTAAAATTATCAATTTCACAAGCCCATTATCAATTAACGGCTTTGATATCTTAAAATATAAAGGCAAAAGAATCGCACAATTTTTTAACTACTGTGGAGTAGCTTTCAGAGGTAAAGAAGTTGAAATTATTCCTAAACAAGATAAAATAGAATTTAATATTTGGCTTAATTCTGCAAATAAATAAGGCATAAAAAAAGCTCCCGAATATGGGAGCTTTTTTACTTTATTATGCTTTCTTGAAAACTATTTCATCATTATCGACATCTATTACAACTTTATCACCGCGTAAGAATTTCTGAGCAAGAATTTGTTTTGATAGCGGGTTTTCTATTAATTGTCGAATGACTCTTTTCAATGGTCTTGCACCATATATAGGATTAAACCCTCTTGTTGCAAGAAATTCTTTTGCATCATCAGTTATTTCAAATTCAATTTCTTGGTCTTTCAAAAGTCTTCTCAAATAATCCATTTGAATATCAACAATTTTGGTCAAATCTTGCATGTTCAATGCTCTAAAGAATATTGTTTCATCAATTCTGTTTAAGAATTCAGGTTTAAATCTGCTTCTTAGAACTTCAAGCACCTTTTCTTTAGTATCTTCAAAGTTTGTACCTGAACCAAGTGAATTTAAAGTATCTTCAAGAATAATATCACTTCCTATATTTGAAGTCATAATAATCAAAGTATTTTTAAAATCAATAGTTCTGCCTTTTGAATCAGTCAAACGTCCATCATCAAAGATTTGAAGCATAATATTAAATACATCCGGATGAGCTTTTTCAATTTCATCAAAAAGTACAACTGAATATGGTTTGCGTCTAACAGCTTCGGTCAATTGTCCGCCTTCATCATAACCGACATATCCCGGAGGAGCCCCGACAAGTCTTGATACATTGTGTTTTTCCATATATTCTGACATATCAATACGAATTAGGGCATCTTCATCATTGAACATAAATTCTGCCAATGATTTAGCAAGTTCGGTTTTACCAACACCTGTAGGTCCTAAGAATAAGAAAGTACCTATTGGACGTTTTGGATCTTTTAAACCTGAACGAGCACGGCGAATAGCATCTGATACTGTATCAACGGCTTCTTCTTGCCCTACAAGACGTTTGTGTAAGATTTCTTCCATATTCAAAAGTTTTTGTTTCTCACTTTCAACAAGCTTGGTTACAGGAATACCTGTCCATTTACTTACAACATTTGCGATATCATCTTCATCAATTTCTTCTTTTAACAATTTATTATCTGTTTTTTCTTTGTTTTGAACAGCTTTTAATTGTTTTTCAAGTTCAAGAAGTTTGCCGTATTTAAGTTCTGCTGCAGTTTGCAAATCTGTATTACGTTCTGCTTCTTCTATTTTATTTTTAACTTTTTCGATTTCTTCTTTGATACCTGCTTCACCTGTAATTGAAGCTTTTTCTTGTTCCCATTGAGCTTTTAATTTTGAGATTTTTCCTTCTAAATCATCAATTTGTTTTGTCAAATCAGCAACTTTTGCTTTTGCATCATCATCATCTTCTTTTTTCAATGCTTCACGTTCAATTTCTAATTGAATTTTTTGACGCATCATTTTATCAATTTCTTCAGGCATAGAATCAATTTCTATACGTAAAGAAGAAGCGGCTTCATCTATCAAATCAATTGCTTTATCAGGTAAAAATCTATCTGTAATATATCTGTCTGACAATTTTGCAGCAGCAATCAAGGCACTGTCTAATATACGAATTCCATGGTGAACTTCGTATTTTTCTTTTAAACCTCTTAAGATAGAAATAGTATCTTCAACAGAAGGTTCTCCAACCAATACTGGTTGAAATCTTCGTTCTAATGCAGGATCTTTTTCTATATATTTACGATATTCATTTATTGTTGTAGCACCTATTGTTCTCAAAACTCCACGAGCAAGCATTGGTTTTAACAAGTTTCCGGCATCCATGGAGCTTTCTGTAGCACCAGCGCCTACAACAGTATGTAATTCATCAATAAACATTACAATTTCACCGTTTGATTCTTCTACTTCTTTCAAAACAGCTTTCAAACGTTCTTCAAATTCACCTCTGAATTTTGCACCCGCAACTAAAGCACCCATATCTAAAGAAACTAGTTTGACATCTTTCAAACTTTCAGGAACATCACCTCTGACTATACGTTGAGCAAGTCCCTCAACAATTGCAGTTTTACCAACACCAGGTTCACCAATCAATACAGGGTTATTTTTTGTTCTTCTGTTCAAGACTTGAATAATTCTTCTAACTTCTTCATCTCTGCCAATTACAGGATCTAACTTACCCTTTCTTGCCAAAGCTGTTAAGTCTGTTGAGAATTTTTCCAAAGCTTTCATATTTTCTTCTGCATTTTTATTATCCACTTTTTTATTACCTCTAATTTTTTTCATTACATTCAAAATTTTGTTTGCATCTACATTGTAATTTTTCAATAACAACTGAATAGGACTATTATCCAAACGAGTCATAGCAAGCAAAATTGATTCTGCACTAATAAATTCATCCTTAAATTCTTCTGACTGCTGACCAGCAAGATCTAATAATCTATATGTCTGAGTAGATAAAAATACCTGTCCGGAAGGCGGTCCTGAAACAGTTGGAAAAGAATTTACAACAGATACAATTTTATTTATAAACCCTTGCTCCAACAATTTTAATTCCGTTAAATAATCTTTTATTGCGCCACTATCTTTTATCATAGCAAGCATAATATGCTCAGGTTGCATTTCTGAATTTCGGTGTTCTTGCATAATTGCACCAGCTGAATTCAAAAGTTCCTGAGAATAATTAGTAAACTTCTCGAAATTTGGCATATACATTAACTCCTTCTATAAAAAATTCTTATATTATTATTTTAACGTTATTTTGCAAAAAGTCATTGAAATTAATCTTTAATTAATTATTTGAATAATAAAATAATAGAAAGGAGCAAAGAATCAAACTTGAAAAGAGTTGTCTTTACTATCAAAAGAAGTCAAAAAAGCAACAGGAATCATCCCTAACAATGCGCCGCAAAAACCTGATAAAATAACAGCTAATATCGTTAAAGACACAGCATTAAAAGAATTAAATATTTTCTTTGAAGCAATTATTGCAAGAGATAACCCAACACCATATAAAACAGCAGCAACAGATCCGAACAATATTGCTAAATGCTGAATTTCATTATTCATAACTGCTTGAGGATACAAAACAAAAATTAATATACCACAGACAAAACCCGCTATTATAGAACCAACTATTGAATAAAATAGATAAAATCCAAATATTTCTTTTCCCTGTCGTTTTACTGATAAATTAAATAGATTTTTAAACATAGACTTATTTTATTTCCTGTAAAATATTTGTAGATTTAAACTTTTTGGAAGAATGAATATTAATATAATCTTTTAAAAGCTCAAAACACACACTGCAAACCTTTTCATTAGCTTTCTCATCATACTCAGACACATAGTCAAAATCATATTGTAAGCAAGCATTTAAAAAATCTCTTAATTTGTAATGCATAAGAGCATTAGCCTTCAAAGTTTCATTACAGCTTTCACAAACAATACCGCCCATTTTAGAAGAAAAATACATATTACAATCTTTCACAGTTTCTCCACAACATAGGCAGGTATCAAGCTCGATTCCAAAACCAGATATAGCCATCATTTTTAATTGAAATTTGATGACAGCAATTAAAATTTCAACATTATCTATCGCATTTGAAATCTTGTCCAAAGCTTTATATAACAAGTCATAGATTTCTTTAGAACAAGGATCATCCTCTACTCCGAAATTATTTACAACCTCAGTTATATACATTGAATAAAAAATTTTATCCATATTTTGACGAGTTTTATGGAAAGTATTTAAAGCTTCAGCTTGGCAAATCCTGTCAAGATTTTTCCCTTTATAAAGCATAAGTTTATTTGCAACAAGCAAATCCATCCTTGCACCGAGCTTGCTTTTAGGTTTTTTAACTCCTTTTGCAACACCTTTTATCAAGCCTTTATCTTTTGAATACATAACAATTATTTTGTCAGATTCACTCAGATTATAAGCTTTCAGATTGATCGCATCCGTCACAAAATTATTCATACAACTATCTCTAATCTTTTATACTATTTACCGGAAGGCCCAAATGTCCCGTGGAAAACACCTCTGAACATTTGTTGCAATTCATTTTTGTTATCTGAATAAGACATTGCAACTTCTTCTGAGATTAATTCTTGTTCATACAACCTGTATAAAGAAGTATTCATAGTAATCATATTATTGAATGAACCTTTCTTAACAAGTTCATATATATCACTAAGTTTATCTTTTTCGATAAAATCTTTTACAGTAGTAGTAACAACAAGCACCTCACAAGCCGGACGTCTGCCTGCGCCATTCGATAGAGGAATTAATTTTTGAGAAACAGTTCCTCGTAGAACCTGAGCCAACTGAGATCTTACGAAATCTCTGTCTGAAGGTTCATACATATTGACAATTCTATTAACAGTTTGAATAGCATCATTAGTGTGAATTGTCGCAAAAACAAGGTGCCCGGTTTCAGCAGCCTTCAAAGCAGCTACAACTGTTTCTTTATCTCTTATTTCACCGATAAATATAACATCGGGATCCTGTCTTAATGCATATTTAATTCCATCAGGGAAAGATGGTGTATCAATCAAAACCTGTCTTTGAGAAACAATAGACTTTTTATTTGAAAAAATAAATTCTACAGGATCCTCAATTGTTATAATATGCTTTGGATAATTAATATTTACATAATCTATCAAAGATGCAATTGTAGTAGATTTCCCTGACCCTGTAGGTCCTGTAATCAAAACAAGTCCATTATTTAAAGTTGCAAATTGTTCAATAGATTCAGGCAACATCAAATCCCCAATTCTTTTAATATTATATGGAATTGTTCTTATAACAAGCGCGCTCTTACCTAATTGGCGGCTCAAATTAACCCTGAAACGGGAAACTCCTTTTATCTCATAAGCAAAATCCAAGTCAAAAACAGCATTAACTTTTCCCTTAAAATGAGTTGGTAACAAAATATCATAAGCAATTGATATATCATTTTCAGTTAAAAGAGGCATATCAACTTTTGTAATCTTACCATCTATTCTTATAACAGGATGTTCATCTACCTGTAAATGAACATCAGAAGCGCCAATTGCTACAGCTTTCTTTAAGAAAGAAATAATATTAAATTTGCTGTTTGAATAATTTACCGCCATGAATATCCTCTCAATTTAATATATTATAGCATTTTTTTTCTTTAATGACAACAATATATTTAATGTAACAAAAATGTAACAAAGAAAACTCAAAAGTAAATTTTCAAACTCAAAAATACTTTATATAAATGTAAGGGATTTAAAAATTAAAAAGATTAATAATTGGATATTAAAATAAATAATTAAGTTCTTCAATTGATTAGAACGAGATAAAAAAGAAAAAGGTTTATTTTTATACTCTCTCTCTTAATATCCTCGTGTTTATTTAATGTTGCCTCAATAAGGCAACTTTTTTTTGCTTTGAATTTGATTGTTATTAAATTGCTACAATTATGCTACTCTAATATATTATATTTTTTGAGCTTCTTTCACAGTTTCAAGATATTTAACAGCATAAACAGCACCTACTGCTCCATCAGCAGCAGCTGTAACTACTTGACGTAAAGGCGTAGTTCTTACATCTCCGACAGCAAAAACACCTTCTAATGAAGTTGCCATTGTATCATCAGTTACAATAAAACCTCTTGCATCTTGTTGTAATTGACCTGAAAACATCTCGACATTAGGAGACATGCCAATATATGGGAAGACACCGTTTACTTGCAAATTAGAAACATTTTTAGTCTTAACATTTTCTAAGACTAAAGTCGTTACAAGATTTTCGCCCTTTATTTCTTTAACTACTGAATCCCAAACGAATTCAATTTTTTCATTTTTAAAAGCTCGTTCTTGAACAATTTTATCAGCACGAAGTTCATTTCTTCTATGAATTACATAAACTTTATCTGCAAATTTTGTCAGATACATAGCTTCTTCTACAGCGGCATTGCCACCACCGACTACTGCTACAACTTTATTTTTATAAAATGCGCCATCACAAACCGCACAATAACTTACGCCGCGACCAACAAATTCCTTTTCTCCCGGAACACCAAGTTTCATTGGCTGAGCTCCTGTTGCAATAATTATAGTCTTTGCAACAAATTCATATTCCTTTGTTTTTATTATTTTACTTTGCAAATCAACACTTTCAATTTCTTGCATAGGGAATTTTTTCACACCAAATTTGTCAGCATGTTCTTCAAACTTCTCCATCAAATCATATCCGCCGACAATTTGAAACCCCGGATAATTTTCAAGTTCTAAATAATTAGATGGCTGACCGCCAAGCATATTTACATCAACTATAGCAGTTGAAACAGCACCTCTTGCCGCATATATAGCTGCAGACAAACCTGCAGGGCCTCCGCCTAATATTACTGTATCAAAATTTAATTGCTCCATATCTTATCCTCACTTCCCTGTAATTGTAGATCCTGAAATTTTTTCACCCTTCAATATGTATAAAGCGGTATCTTTATAAATCAAAGAATTATCATAAGTTGAAAATGTTTCTAAAACAAGTGTATTTATACCTGTAAATGTATTGCCGTTTAATTTTAAATCAACAGTATCGGTTAATTTTTTATTATCATAATTTCCTACCTTCGTAAAGCGAATAAGATTGCCTTCAACATAATCAACTCTAACAGAAGCACTAGCTCCATTAAAAG
>CALVGY010000061.1 GCA_944327215.1 Candidatus Gastranaerophilales bacterium
TACACTTCTTTACGGTATAGAAGTTAAATTCTACTCAGCAAGAGTAAAATTAACAAATGAACTTGAAACTGAAGGGGTAAAAAATCTATTTGCAATAGGTGATGGAGCAGGTGTAACAAGAGGCTTGATACAGGCATCAGCATCAGGTGTTCATGTCGCAAGAACAATTTGCAACCGCGGATAAATTATGGAACATAAAACAAATGTAATGCGAGAGCTGGATAAGCTCAAAATTCACTATGAGCATTATTGTTATTCTGATACAGACGCAATAAGCGGAGTTGACGTTGCAAGTGTTTTACATCAAAACCCAAACCAAGTATTTAAAACACTTGTTACTGTGGCTAAATCAAAAAAGAATTATGTTTTTATGCTCCCCGTAGCAAAAGAACTTGACTTAAAAAAAGCAGCAAAATCCGTTAACGAAAAATCCGTTGAAATGGTAAAATCCAAAGAATTATTAGGTTTAACAGGATATATCCATGGAGGATGCTCACCTATCGGGATGAAAAAATTCTTCACAACAGTCATAGATAAAAGTGCTGAAGAATTTGATTCAATAATTTTTAGTGCCGGAAAAATCGGATATCAAGTACAACTTAGCCTAGAAGATTTAGCAAAAGTAATAAAATTTTCAACAGCTGATATCACAGAATAATTTTTTCATCTCTAAACGTAATAAAATTGCATTAATATCAGATTTTTAGTATAATTAAACAATGGGTAGTTTACAAAAATATTATAAACAATCTGCGACTTACAAGATTTTTTCAGGAATTCTGAATGAATTAGCAGATTTTCTGGACACTCTCGGGAAAATCACGCTTAATGGATTGGATGTAATTAAATTTATTCTTAAAGGGCAGATTGAAAAGAATGAAGTAATTACTCAATGTTACAGATTTGGAATAACATCTCTTCCAATAACTCTTTCAATTGTTGGAATGACATCAATAATTGTAGCATCTCAAGTCGCTTTAGAAATGGTTAAACAAGGTGGAGGCAATTTTGTCGGACTATTAATGACAATTCTGATTGTTAGAGAAGTTGGGGTTATCATGTCTGGGTTTGCAATAATCTCAATGATAGGTTCATCTATTGCCTCTGAAATTGCTACAATGCGAGTAACCGAGCAAATTGATGCTATTGAAGTTTTAAAAGTCAGTCCGATAAGATATCTTTTTGTTCCACGAGTTATTGCCGGAATGCTAATGATGCCGCCCGTTGTCATAATAGCCTCAGCTATTGGAGTAATTACAGGGGCTATTACCGCAAATCTTACATCAGGCCTTGGGTATAGAGCATTTTTTGATTCTGCATGGCTTGGTATTTATATGAAAGATCTCGGAGTTTGTCTTTTAAAAGCTGTTTGCTTCGGCGCAACTATAGCATTAATTAGCTGTTCTACAGGGTATTATGCCAAAGGAGGAGCAAAAGGAGTTGGAGAAGCTACAAACAAAGCCGTTGTTTGGTCTTTCGTTGCAATTGTAATTTGGGATATGTTCTTTGCTATAGCATTTTTCTTTTAAAGAGGTACAATAAACAATATGAGTATCGAAGTAAAAAATTTAATAAAAACATTCGGAGAAAAAACTGTAATTGACAATGTTTCATTTAAAGTTGAGAATGGAGAAACACTTGCAATTGTCGGATTTTCCGGTTCTGGGAAAAGTACAATATTAAAATTAATCTGTGGGCTTATGACTCCTGATAGCGGAGACATTATTACTTCAAAAGGCGATATTGCAATGGTATTTCAATATTCAGCACTGTTTGATTCTTTAAATGTCGCTGATAATATTGCATTCGCACTAAGAGAAAGAAAAGATTTAAGAAATAAATACACAGAAAAAGAAATTAAAAACATAGTTGCAGAAAAACTTGAACTTGTAGGGTTAAAAGGAATTGAAAACAAATTCCCATCAGAGCTTTCAGGCGGGATGCAAAAGCGTGTAAGTTTTGCTCGTGCAATAGTCACAGAGCCTAACACAATACTTTATGACGAACCGACTGCAGGGCTTGATCCAATATCTTCAACATTAATTGAAGATTACATAGTTAGGTTAAAAGAAGAAACAAATGCAGCATCTATTGTCGTAACACACCAGATGTCAACAATTTCAAGAACTGCAAATCGCTTAATTATGCTTTATGATGGTAAAATTGTTTATGAAGGAACCCCTGATGAGATGCTAAGACAAGATAATCCATACACAAAACAATTTGTTACAGCATCTTTGGAAGGTCCAATGCAGATGATATCTGAGAATTAGAAAGAAGGAATAAAATGAATTTAGAAAAACTTTTTAATAAACAAGTAATGTCACTTGATACATATATAATGTTTCGATTAAAAGAAATTACAACAAAATTAACACCAGAACTTAAGGCAAAAAATAGAGCTCCAATTTCACTTTCAATGGGAGCTCCAACTGCTAATCCGCCAAAAGCTTTAATTGACAGATTAAAAGAAATTTTAGATGAAGATGGCATTCACACATATTCAACACCAAAAGGAGAACCATATTTTAGAAAAGCAATTGCTGAAAGGATGAAAAATCGCTTTAATGTCGAACTAGATCCTGAAACAGAAATATTTTCTCTAGTTGGCTCAAAAGAAGGTATTGCAAACCTTGTAAGATTTATAACAACACCAAAAGAAAATGAACTGGATAAAGATGTAATAATGGTACCGGATCCTTGCTATGCATCTTATCTGCAATTCATCAAATGTTCAGGTGCAAAAGCTTATCCAATGCCTCTAACTATTGAAAACAATTATAAACCTGATGTTGAAGCAGTATACAAACAAATTCTAAAAGACGGGTACAAAGCTGAAAACATTAAAGCTGTATTTGTAAACTTCCCAAACAACCCTATGGGTGTAAATACTACAAAAGAATATATACAATCAATCGTTGATTTTTGTAAAAAATACGATATCTTGCTTGTATCTGATGCTGCATATTGTGACTTATACTTTGTAGAAGATGAAAAACCATTCAGCATATTTGAATTAGATGGCGCAAAAGATATCGGTATAGAATTCTTTAGTTTTTCAAAACCATACGCAGTAACCGGCTGGCGTTTAGGTTGGGTTTGCGGAAACAAAGATGTTATCCAACGTTTTGGCAAAGGCAAATCTACAATTGACAACGGTATCTTTAAAGCTCTTCAAAAAGTTTGTGCAGAAATCTTAAATTCAGAAGAAGGCGACAAATATATTGAAGAAGGCAATAAAGGATACAAAAGAAAACAAGAAATAATGGTTAAAGGTTTCAAAGAACTTGGATGGCCTATTGATGAAAAAACAGTTCCACATACAACTTTTTACCTTTGGTTACCTATTCCAAAAAGATACAACTCTGCATTTGATTTTTGCGAAGATGTTTTGAAAAAATCAGGAGTCGTACTTGTTCCGGGCAATGCATTTGGAGATTATGGAGAAGGATTTTTCAGACTTTCATTTGTATGTTCTGACGAAAAATTACAAGAAGTTATTGACAGATTTAAAGCAGACGGATTTACATTTAATTAAGCTATAATTAACTTATTAAATAAATCTGTATTATAATACTACTTATGGACAGAAAAATTGTAACAACAAACAGAAAAGCATTTCACGACTACACAATTCTAGAAAAATATGTAGCCGGAATTGTTTTGACCGGAACAGAAATAAAATCAATCCGAAAAAATGCAATAAATTTGAAAGACAGCTTTTGCAGAATTGAGGATAATGAAATTTTTCTGTATAAATGCCATATCTCACCATACGAGCAAGGCAACAGATTTAACCACGATGCAGAACGTGTAAGAAAACTTCTTTTGACAAAAAAAGAAATCTTGAAAATGCAAACAAAAGTAAAACAAGATAATTTTACAATTGTTCCATTAGAAGTTTTCTTATCACATGGTTTTGCAAAGATTGAAATTGGTCTTGCCAAAGGTAAAAAACTTCACGACAAACGTGATGATATTGCCAAAAAAGATATGAAAAGAGAAATGGACAGAGCATCCAAAATCAGATACTAAAAATATTTAGTATAGGAGAAAATAAATGAAAGTTGTAATTTTAGGCAAAGGAGAAATGCTTTCAAACTTAATAGAAGGCACACTGGATTCTAAACACAAAGTTGTTGGAGTTTTGAGATATGAACGCACTGTTATGCCTAAATTTTTACTTGCAATAAGAGATTTTTTTAAAAGCTCATCTGATGTTACAATAATCAAACAGCATAATATTCACGAAATAAAATGCAAAAGTGCAAATTCAGAAGAATTTAAAAAAGAAATTTTAAAATTAAATGCAGATATAATTCTTGTCGGGACATGGCATGAAAAACTAAAAAAAGAAATTATAAATCTTCCGGTAATAGCTTGTGTGAATGTTCATCCGTCATATTTACCAAAATATAGGGGACCAAATCCTTATTTACAAACAATATTGCACAGAGAAAATTTTTCAGGATTGACGTTTCATTTAATGGATGAAAATTTTGATACCGGCGCAATTCTTGCTCAAAAGAAAATCAAAATTTTCCCGGGTGATACCGGTAAAGAACTCAAGGAAAGAACCGTTTTTCAAGCGAGGATATTATGCGCTGAACTTTTACAAAAATTAGGTTCAGGGCTCTTGATTCCCGTTGAACAAAATGAAAAAGAAGCAACATATTATCCAAATATTACTCCTGATGATATGATGCTTGATTTTGAAAAAGAATCCGCAGAACAAATCCATGCCAGAATACGTGCATTACATCCTTGGCTGCCTTGTTATGTAACTTATAAAAATAAATTTTTTATCCCAAACCCATATAAATTAAAAATTTTAGATGAAGAACATACAAAAAAAATACTTGAAAAACACAATATTTCAAATCCTAAAGTTGGAGAAATAATCAACACAAACTACAAATCTCGTTCAATAACCTTGTTATGTAAAAATGGGAAATCATTAAGGCTTGTTGGAACGTATCTCTACGGATTTTTCAACAAGCCTTTAACTCAATTTTTTATAAAAAATATTTTTTAATGCATTTTTGATTAAAACTTCAAATTTCTTTCGCCATTTTCAATTTTTTTCAAATTTTCTTTAACTTTATTTTTAATTTCTTCTGACTCAATTTTTTCGACTTCTTTTGCAATTAGGGCATCACCTACTTTTTGAGTTTCTACAGAAGCATAATCTAATAAATATTCTTTCAAAGTCATAATAGCATTTGGGTGACAGAAATTGTGAATTTGCTGGCTTTTACAAATTTCCATAAACCTATCACCAGTTCTTCCGCTGCCATAACAAGCTGTACAAAAGCTTGGCAAATACCCAAGTTCCATAAGCCATTTTAAAACAGCATCCAAAGGACGTCTGTCAGATACATCAAATTGAGCAGAATCATCTTTTTCAGGCATTGGGTTAAAATATCCGCCAACACTTGTTTTTGATCCGCCAGATATTTGAGAGATCCCAAGGTGTAACAATCTTGCTCTGCATTCTTCACTTTCTCGAGTTGAAATAATCATTCCCGTGTAAGGAACAGAAATTCTTATACAAGCAACAATTTTTGCAAAAATATCATCATCAATACCATTATCAAATGTATCAGGATCAATATCATCAGCTTTTTTAATTCTTGGAACACTTATTGTATGAGGGCCAACGCCAAATGCAGCTTCCAAGTGTTCTGCATGCATTAATAGTGCAGCAAATTCATATCTATAAGATTCCAGACCAAACAAAACGCCTAAACCTACATCATCAATTCCTCCTTGCATTGCACGATCCATAGCTTCTGTATGATATCTGTAATTATGTTTTGGTCCTGTTGGATGTAATGTTTCATAACTTTCTTTGTTATAAGTTTCTTGAAACAATATATAAGTTCCGATACCTGCTTCGTGTAATTTTTTGTAATTTTCAACGGTAGTTGCAGCAATGTTAACATTTACACGACGAATTGCACCATTTTTGTGCTTTATACTATAAATTGTTTTAATAGAATCTAAGATATATTCTATTGGGTTGTTAACAGGGTCTTCTCCTGATTCAATTGCAAGACGTTTATGCCCCATATCTTGAAGAGCAATTACTTCATTTTTAATCTCTTCTTGAGTAAGTTTTTTCCTTGGAATATGTTTATTTTTTGCATGATAAGGGCAATAAACACAACCGTTTACACAATAATTAGACAAATATAAAGGAGCAAATAAAACTATTCTGTTGCCATAATAATCTTTCTTTATTTGCTCAGCTAACTTAAATATCTCATCATTTTTTTCTTTTATGTCACATGCAAGCAAAACAGATGCTTCTCTGTGAGTTAAACCTTTCCCTAGTTTTGCTTTGTCAATAATTTTATCAATTAGTTCAACATTATTTTTATTTTCGTCAGCATACTTCAAAGTATCTAAGACTTCTTCATTACAAATGAATTCATCAGCATTATGTGATTTTGGATTATACATATAATTCCTCCCTAAGCAAAACCATGATACAGCCCTAAAAAATAAAAGTAAAGTTGTATTTATCGTCGAACAATCCCGCCGCCAATTAAGTGCATATCATTAATATCATAAAATACACAAGACTGACCAGCTGTAACAGAATTTACAGGTTCATCAAAACTAACATCTGCACATTCATTAATAATTCTTATATGGGCTTTCTTATGATGCATATTATAACGAATTTTCACATAAGCATCAAATTCATCTACATCTAACGGATATGAAAAGTTTAGATTATCAGCACTTAAACTAGTCTTATAATTATCTTGTTCTCGACCAACATACACAATATTTTTTTCTGAATCAATATCAATTACATAAAGAGGATAAGGAGCTGCAATTCCTATTCCTTTTCTTTGTCCTATAGTATATTGATAACACCCTTGATGTTCACCCCATTTTTTCCCTGTCAAAATATCTATAAAATCACCTTTTTTACACCCAAATTTATCTATTAAATATTTTTTTGCCGTATTTGGCTTTTGAATAAAACAAATATCTTGACTTTCCTTAGAATCTTTTGGAGGAAGATCATATTCAAATGCAATTTTTCTAACCTCATCCTTCTCGTAAGGATAAAGTGGAAAAACAGTCTTTGATAACTGTTTTTGGCTTAATCTATACAAAAAATAAAGCTGATCTTTATGCTCATCCTTTGCAGGAAAAAGTTTATAATAGCCATTATCAAATCTTATATCAGCATAATGTCCTGTTGCAAAAATATCTGCATTTAACTCATTTGTTGCATAATCAAATAAATAGCCCCATTTTACAAATTGATTACACATTATACAAGGATTTGGAGTTTGTCCATATTTATAAGAGTTTTCAAAATATGATATTACCTTTTGTTTAAAAAGTTCTGTAACATCACAAACATGATGCTCAATCCCGAGTTTATCTGCTACTCTCTTTGCATTATCAATAACATCTTGAGCAGATTCAGAATTAATCATTTTACCTGTCAAGCCAATTACTTCATATCCTTTTTGTTTGAGCAATAGAGCCGCAACGGAGCTATCAACACCTCCACTCATTGCAACAACAGCTATTTTTTGTGCATTTCCCATAAATCAATTTTAGCATAAAATAATATAAATTGACTTAAAAAAATGGTAATAGTAAAATTAACATATCAGATACAGGAGAGATTTAAGTATGAATAAAGAAATTAAAGCAGTAATTCTTGCTGCAGGCAAAGGCACAAGAATGAAATCAAACACACCTAAAGTTTTACATAAAATATTTGAAAAACCGCTTTTAGGATATGTTTTAGATAATGTAAAAAATATAGTAAACGAATCATTTGTAATTGTAGGACATCACGCTGAAGAAGTTACAGAATATGTAGACAAAAATTATGAATTTGCAAAAACAGTACTTCAATCACCGCAACTGGGAACAGGGCATGCAGTATCTATGGTTTGTCCTGCATTAGAAAATTTTGACGGACAAGTAATTATATTATGTGGAGATACTCCACTAATTACCGAAGAAACTTTAAATAAATTTGTAGAATATCACAATTCTAATAACTCAGATTTAACAGTTATGAGTACAATCTTTGATAACCCTACAAATTACGGAAGAATTATTAGAGAATCTGACAATTCTCTAAAATGTATTGTTGAAGAAAAAGATGCAACTCCTGAGCAAAAGGCAGTAAAAGAAATTAATGCAGGGATTTATTGTCTTAACTGGGGAAAAATTAAACCTGCATTTTCACAATTAACAAGCAACAACGCTCAAGGCGAATACTACCTTACAGACATTATTGCTTGGGGCAAAAAGAACAATCTTAACGTTAACGCTTATATCTTAGAAAACAGTGATGAAATATACGGTATCAATTCAAGAAAAAATTTGGCCGAAGCTACAAGAATTATGAATGAAAGGAAATTAAATTCATTAATGGATAATGGAGTTACAATTGTAGATCCTTCATCTACTTGGATTTCTGAAGATACTCAAATCGGCGCAGATACAATAATTTATCCATCAACTTATATTGAAGGCACAAACAAAATCGGTAAAAACTGTAAAATCGGTCCTTGTGCTCACCTTAGAGGCAATGTTGAAATAGATGATAACTGCAAAATCGGTAATTTTGTTGAAGTTAAAAAAGCTAAAATAGGTCATAACACAAATGCAGGTCACTTAAGCTACATAGGCGACAGTGAATTAGGATCTCACATAAATATCGGAGCAGGGACAATCACTGCAAATTATGATCCTATCTCTAAAACAAAAAGTAAAACTGTGTTAAAAGACAATGTAAAAATAGGTTCCAACACAGTACTTGTTGCCCCTGTTGAAATTGGAGAAGGAACAAATATCGGTGCCGGAAGCGTTATCACAAAAAATATCGGGAAATGGGCGCTTGGTCTAACTCGTGCACCTTTAAGAATTATTGAAAACTGGGTTAAACACTAAAATGACGACCAAAGAAATAAAATGGACAATGTTTGTAATCACAGCAGTCGGCAATGTTATTGCCATGCTTGATTCTACAACAGTAAACCTTGCATTATACCCTATGTCAGTTGATTTGCATGTTACTATGGGGCAAATCCAATGGGTTATGATTGCATATATGCTTGTTTTAACAGTATTTCTACCATTTTTTGGCAAACTGGGAGATATATTTCCTAAAAACAAACTGTATATGACAGGATTTTCGATGTTTGCACTTGGAGCTTTACTCAACACCACAGCTCATAACTTTGGGCTTTTGATAGCATACAGATGCTTTGAAGCTCTTGGGGCGTCCATAATGCTTTCTAATGCTCAGGCAATAATAACAACTATTTTTAAAAATGAACGCAGAGGGAAAGCCCTCGGCTTAAACGGATGCCTTGTAGCAATAGGAGGGATGAGCGGGCCTGCACTTGGAGGGATATTACTAAACTATTTTGGCTGGCATTCTGTATTTATTCCTTGTATTCTTATAGCTATTGCAGGTGCTTTTTATGCATATAAGGTTTTGCCACACCACGCAAAAACTGACAGAAAAAACTTCAAATTTGATTACAAAGGATTTATCTATTTCACAATAAGCTTGTTTGCACTACTTCTTGCAATATCAGAAGGACACAGCTGGGGTTGGAATTCACTTAAGATTATTGTTTTAGGGATAATAACAATGATTTTCGGTGTACTTTTCTATGTCAGAGATCACCATATCAATTATCCGCTTATTGATTTTTCACTGTTCAAAATAAGGACTTTTACGTTCGGAAATCTCGGCGTAATGACTTCATACATGGCAATGTACACAAACAGCATACTTTTGCCGTTCTTTTTGCAGGAAATTTTAAAATACAATCCGCTTGTAACAGGACTTTTGATATTACCATATTCACTTACACTTTCTCTTATAGCACCTGTTGCAGGAAGATTATCAGGGAAATACGGAAGCAGATATTTAACTCTTGCAGGCCCGACGGTTTATTGCATAGCCTTATTAATGTTTACTCTATATGATAAAAATATTGCGATGTGGCAAATTATTCTGGCATCAGGAATTATGGGTATCGGAAACGGACTATTTCAATCACCTTCCAATAACGCTATTATGACCTGTGTTGAACACGAACATGTAGGTTTGGCATCAGGAATTCTTGCTCTTTCAAGAAATATGGGAAACATTCTTGGTGTTGCCGTTACAATTACACTTTTCGAAACATTTAGGAAAATATTTCTTGATGCAGGAAACGTATACGACATAGCATTTTTAACAGCATACAGAACAACAATGTGCTTTGGGATATTTTTCGGCCTATGCTGCCTAACATTTGCATTTATTGCTTACAAACCTAACAAAAATACACATTAAACTTGAAAATTAATTATCACTAATATAAAATATGAGTGTAAAGTTTACACTAAACAACCAATTTATAAATGGCAGGTATTTATGACAACACAAAATGAAAATATTAGAAATATAGCAATTATCGCACACGTAGACCACGGTAAAACAACTCTTGTTGACTGTCTTTTAAGACAGGCTGGTGCATTTAGAGCTAACCAACACGTACAAGAAAGAGTTCTAGACAGCAACGATTTGGAAAGAGAAAGAGGAATTACAATTCTTTCTAAAAATATTTCAATAAATTACAAAAATACAAAAATTAACGTTGTAGATACTCCAGGTCACGCAGATTTCGGCGGAGAAGTAGAACGAGTTTTAGGTATGGTAGACG
>CALVGY010000062.1 GCA_944327215.1 Candidatus Gastranaerophilales bacterium
CCAACTACTAATACTTTCGGCTCTGATAATTTTTTTATATAGGAAACTAATTGATCTTTATTTATATACATAAAAAATTTCCTTTAATAAAAGTATGGTAACACAAACAAAAATTTTGGCAATTATAGATGTCTTTCTTTAGGCTCTAATATCATTTGAGCTAATTTTTCAGCTCCCTCAAACTTTCTCATTCTCATAATTTCAGCAGCCATTTGCCTGTCATAATCTATAAATCTGTGTTCTATTGAAAACCCTCCGTCCTGAATATCTGCAATTACATAACAAGCCTTTGGATCTTTTGTCATAGGGCGACCAACACTCCCTACATTAACAACCGTTTGTTTTTTATTTGTTTGATAACCGCAAGGGATATGGGTATGACCGCAAAATATTAAATCAGCATCAACTCCGGTGAGGATTTCTTCTATTGTTTTTAATGGCATATCAGGCAAAATATCTTCATTATTCCTTCTTGGAGACCCATGCACCATAAGAATTTTTACCCCTTCAATTTCCAATTCTTTATGAGGCGGCAAATTTTTTAAATATTCCTTTCTTACATCTTCAATATAAAGAATATCATCCATCAAAGCATTTGCCAAGACAGGAAAATTTTTCTTTGTATTTTCAAGAATTTCTTTTGAAAACTCCGCAATCATTTTATCTGTATTTCCTTGAATTACATCCCAATTTGTTTGTTTTTTTACAAAATCTATAACCATTCTGGGTTGAGGCCCGGCCATAGCTAAGTCTCCTAAGCATAAAACTCTTTCACATTTATTTTCTTCTATATCTTTCATTACGCTTTCAAGTGCCTGAAAATTCCCATGAATATCAGATAAAACAGCTATTTTCATAATTTCCCTCCAATTAATATTTATGTGTTATTATATATACTATGATAAACAGAAGAAAATCAAAAGTATTAGAAATCGGAAATGTAAAGATAGGTGGAGATAATCCAATAAGTGTTCAATCAATGTGCAATACAGACACTAGGGATATCAAAGCAACTTTAGAACAAATTCAAAAAATGACAGACAGAGGCTGCGAACTTGTAAGGCTTGCCGTTCTTAACAAAGATGCAGCTGATGCAATTAAAGATCTTGTAAAAAAATCTCCAGTACCTTTAATTGCAGATATACACTTTGACTACAAACTCGCAATTCAATGTATAAATAACGGGATTCATGCTCTTAGATTAAATCCGGGTAATATTGGTAAGCGTGAAAATGTTGAAAAAGTAGTATCTCTTGCAAAACAACAAAGAATACCAATCAGAATAGGTGTCAATGCAGGATCTTTAGAAAAAGATTTATTAGATAAAGATATACCACTCTCTGAAAAAATGGTACAAAGTGCACTGGGGCACATAAAAATACTTGAAAATTTAGATTTTGATTTGATTAAAGTTTCGCTAAAATCTTCTGATGTCTTAACAACAATAGAAGCATACAGAAGTATTGCAACAAAAATTCCTTATCCGCTACATCTTGGTGTAACTGAAGCCGGAACATTAAGAAGCGGATTAATAAAATCTTCTGTAGGACTTGGAACACTATTAGCAGAAGGTATAGGCGATACAATAAGAGTTTCATTAACAGAAAACCCAGAAGAAGAAGTAACAGCAGGATTTGAAATTCTAAAAAGCCTTGGCTTAAGAGAAAAAGGTGTCAATTTTATCTCTTGCCCGACTTGCGGAAGAACTCAAATAAATTTGATAGAACTTGCCAAAAAGGTTGAAGAAAAATTTAAAAATCTGGACAAACCGATCACTATAGCGACTATGGGATGCGCTGTAAATGGGCCAGGGGAAGCAAGACATGCTGATTTTGGGATTGCTGGCGGAGTAAAAGAAGGGATTATTTTCCAAAAAGGCAAAATCATCGCCAAAGTTCCGGAAGATCAACTCCTTGAAAAGTTAGAAGAAATTATAACAAAATCATCTATATAATATATGGAAGATTTTTTGTAAAGAAATTATAATATTTTTGTAACTACCAAAAAAGATATTATAATTAATAAAAACAGAGGTGTAAATGAACAAATATTTATTGATATTAGGCTTAACAGCATTAATTGCATTACCGGCTTGTGCAGAGTTAACAGTTAATGATGCAATGAGTGAAGAATATCTTTTAAACCACGGATATTCAAAAGCGACTGTTAGAGTGGTAGAAAAAAGTCGAGCCCAAATTAATGGAGAACCGCTTCCCGAAGGGATTGAAAAAGAATACTATAATCAGCCAATAGTAAAATATGTAAGACGCTTCTTTATGTACATTGATCCGGCTTTAGATGATCATAAATATATGAATGATCACAGTATTAATATGACATCAAGATATGACGATTTATAAAAAAATTCTAACAACTACATTTCTGTTTTTATTATTTAATATATACTTCCCGTCATTCGCTTCTCAGGCAGGAAGTAACGATTGTGTATATAAAACTTTAAACTATGCATCTCTTAATTCAAAAAGTATTCGACAGGAAGCACAAAAAGACTTTTACCTATACTTTAAAACATCTGATCCTATACAAAAAGAAAAACATATTAATTCTGCTATGAATAAATATTATATTTTAACTCAAATTAATTCAGGAGATATTGATGCGTTTATAAAATTAGGTAAAATATACGACGAAAAAAATATTTCAGATCTTGCTAAAAGCTGCTTCTACAGAGCATTAAATATGAACAAACAAACTGCTATGGCAAATTTTTATTTTGGGGATTACTATTATAAAAGAAATGATTATAAAAAAGCTCTTTATTACTACAAAATAGCTTACAATAACGGAGTAGCCAAAACTTATGATTTTAATTTAAAACTCGCAATTATATATGAGAAGCTTGCAGATTTATCTAACGCAAAAAAATTTTATGAGATATCATATAATATGAAAGCTGACAATAAAATAGGGGAGAAAATCCAATCATTGAATGAACTAAATTATGATAAATCAGACTATTATCATAATATCAGGGAGTAGAAGAGAATGAAATTCAATAAAATTATATTATCATTGTTAACGTTTGCATTTTTAGCAAACACAATTGCTATAGCCGATGACATTAACCCACTATTAATAGCAGGATCAAAAAGTCAACAAACAATAACTCAGACGCAAACTAAGAATATTCAACAAGACAATATAAACCTTGATAACTCTGAAATTGTTATTCCACAGGAAGAAGAAACAGCACCTGTATTCAAAAAATATGAACCTGCGAAAAATGAAGTTGTTTTTAGTTATACAAAAAATCTTATAAATGCAATAGACCCTACAGCCTTGTCTAACAAAACAGGCAGCTATCTCCCAGGTGCCCGTGGCATAAACCAACTTGTAATTTACACCCCAAATTACGGACCAAGAACAAATACAAATGAATTTGGAGCAGAAGCCATTGTTGAAGGTAACACTGTTACAGAATTATCAGGTGCAGACTCTCTTATTCCTCCAAACGGTATTGTTATAAGCGGACATGGCAGAGCCAAAACTTGGATGAATTCAAGTATCAAGGTCGGAACAAAAATTTATATTGACAAAGCAACAAATCTTATTTATACATATACAACTTCTGAAAGCTACATTTTTGAATCAGAAAAGAAAATTTCAGAAGCAGAACAAATGTTAAATTATTACAAAAACATTAGCCCTGACTATAATTGGAAACTCCCAGGCAGCTATATTGCAGATGCTAAAAACTATTTAAAAAAAGCAAGAAAAGATCGTGAAGAAGTCCAAAAATACTCAAAACTAGCAATAGAAGCATCAAACGATGCAATAAAAAGTGTTGTTCCATACAAAAACGGGGAACTAAAAGGGATATGGCTCAGACCAACAGAAAAGAGTGAATCTTCTATAGAAGAAACTCTTAACAGAGTAAAAAAGGCAGGCATTGATACTATATTTTTAGAAACCTACTTTCATGGCAAAACTATATTTCCTAGCAAAACAATGAAAGCATATGGCTTTACTCCTCAAAATGAACAATTCACAGGCTTTGATCCTCTTGCAATATGGATAAAAGAAGCACACAGAAGAAATATAAAAATACATATTTGGTTTGAGACATTTTACGTTGGGACACAAAATCCAAATGATAATGCTCAAAGCATTCTTGGTATGAACCCGTCTTGGGGTAACAAAATAAAAAAAGAAACAGATAATGTTGACCCATCTAAATCAACCTCAGAACATAACGGATATTTCTTGGATCCGGCAAATCCATATGTACAAGATTTCCTTACAAAATTAATTGATGAAATAATAACAACATATAAACCTGATGGTATAAATCTTGATTACATCAGATATCCAAATTGTGTTTCAGGCTCTGATCTAACAAGCTGGGGATATACAGATTACGCCAGAAATGAATTTAAAATGATTTTTGGAGTTGACCCTGTAGAAATCCAAAAGACCGATCAATTATGGCTTGAATGGTGCAATTACAGAAGGCAAAAAATTACTGACATGGTAAAAAAAGCAGGCGAACTTGGAAGACGTAAAAACACTTATATAAGCGCCGTAATATTTCCAGACAGACAAGCTGCTTTAAATAACAAGCAACAAGATTGGAAAACTTGGTCAACAAGAGGTTATCTAAACGGATTTACACCACTGTTTTTAACTTGCGATGCAAAAACTGCGAATAAAATGATGTCAGATATTATTAATGCAAAATCCGCAAACACTGATTTTTATGCAGGTTTATTTGTTACATTTATGGGCGGGTCTGATGAAGATTTAATCAGACTAATCCATGAAGCAAGAAAAGTAAATGCAAAAGGTGTAATCTTATTTGATTACGCTCACTTGAGCAACAAATATATAAACACTCTTTCTACAAGCGTATTTGCAACACAATCACCTTTCAAAAACGCTTTTAGAATAAGTCAACCAGAACCACAAATTCAACCAGCATCAAGTAAAAATAAAGGTTGGTGGATTTTCAAAAAAAATTAAAAAGTTCTATGTTACAGGCATAAACTTTGTCGTATAATTAGACTTGTGGATAAAGTTTTTATACATTCTTTTTTTCAAAATAAAAATGCAATAATGTTTATTACTGCATTACTTTTTATGTGTGGAATTTTAGCATATTTTAATGACTGCGGAATTTTTTGCGCGATCATTCTAAGTTTTGCAGGTATTTTCCTTATCACAAAGAACTATATTTCAATAAAATATATATTATTTTGGATATTTATCTTTTATCTGGGCTTTTTCAATGCATATTCTAGGGTCAGCCCAACAGATAAGCTGCTGACTCTTGCACCTGAAAACGCAAAAATTCAAGGACAAATTATATCTATTCCCAGTAGTAATAAAAATTATAAGACTAAATTTTTCTTCAAAGTAAATAATATTAACGGCAAAAAGATTTGCGGAAAAACTCTTGTCACATTTTCAGGAGAAAATATCAAACAGTTTAAAATAGGTAACAACTATGAACTTTCAGGAAAACTAAGAAAACCTTTTTATTCTACAAATCCTTCTCAATTTGATTACGGAAAATACCTAAAAAATTTCGACACATACACAGTATTTTACTCGGATTCCGCAAATCAAATTGATGCAACACCTAATAAAAAATGGAGATTTTTACAACATCTCAACAATTTAAGAGACAGAATTATTAACGTACACGCCCAATATTTAAAGTCTCCAAATCTTGAAATTTTAGGCGGAATAGTATTTGGGGATGATGCGGTTTCACCTCCTGAATATATAAAAGCATCGTTTATAAATTCCGGTCTGCTACACATTTTAGCTGCATCAGGAATGAATGTTGCATTTATATACGGATTCTGGATATTTTTTCTTAGACGTTTAAGAATTCCTTTTAAGCTATCAGTAATGTCAGGTATGGCAATAATTATAATTTATACCATGATGACGGGTATGGGAGCTTCTGTCATACGTGCAGCTCTTATGCTTTTATTTGTGCTAATTGGGAAACTCATAGATAGAGATGCACATAGCGTTTCATTACTTTCCCTTGTTGCAATGTTAATGCTTATTTATAATCCTGCATTTATAAATAATGTGGGATTTCAACTTTCATTCATTGTAACATTTGGCTTGCTTACAACAGCAAACGTTATATTTGATAAATTCAAAAATCTTCCAATTCCTAATTGGCTTACCGGTGCAATATTGATACCTCTCATAGCTCAAATTTGGGTTGCTCCAATTCAAATGTTTTACTTCAATACATTCAGTACATATTCAGTTTTTGCAAACCTTTTGAGTATGCCATTTCTTAGTGTTGTAAGTTTTGGAGGTTTCATAAGCTCTATAATTGCAATGCTATCTCCTTTTTTAGATAAAATTTGTATGACAATAGATTTTATCTTGAACATTTTTCTTAATGTAATTGTAAAAATTTCAATATTCTTCTCAAACTTGACAGGTTCAATGATTACAACATCTCACCCGTCAGTTTTACAAATTATTGTATATTACTCTGTAATATTAGTTCTAACTCTTGCTATAAAAAAAGGTTTTAGCAAAAAACTTATCACAACTTGTACATTATTATTACTTTTCCTCGGCATATCGCTCATTAATATTCCAAACAACAACTTAGAAATTATAGCCTTTGACGTACAAAATGCAGATTGCTTTCTTGTCAAAACTCCACAAAATAAATATTTCATAATTGATACAGGCAGAGCAGGATATAAAGGAGGAAAAGCTCAAGCAAATTCAATAATTATAAAATACTTAAAAGATAGAGGAATAAAAAATATTGAAGCTCTTATAATAACCCATTTTGATAACGACCACTCAGGCGGTGCTGAAGATATTATGAAAAATTTGAAAGTTAAAAATGTATATCTAAATACATTTAATAACGACTCAATAACCTCAAAATATATCTACAAAACAATAAATGAATTAAAAATTCCAGCCCACATTGCAATCAACAACAAAAGTATTTATAAAGAAGAAAACTTTAATATTCAAACTTACATCTCAAATACTTCCAAGACGGACAATGAACATTCTATAATAACACTTGTAACTTACAAAGACTTTGATATGCTGTTTACTGGAGATGCAGGTGTTGAAGCTTTCAGCCAAGTTAAAAAAGATATCCCGCACAATATTGAAATCCTAAAAGTCGGCCATCACGGTGGATTTAATGTTGTTAATGATAAAATGCTTGAACATTTAAATACAAAAGTTTCTCTAATATCAACAGGTCTAAATATGTATGGTCATCCAAATATTGGAACTCTTGATATATTAAGACACACAGATATTTTCAGAACAGATAGACATAATGCGATTGAAATAAGCACAAATGGTGAAAATTACAGAGTTTATACCTACAATCCTGACAAATTAAAATTTGAACTTTCTAAAGAATATAAAACGGAATGATTAATTAAAACAATTTACTAGCACAAAACTTTTTTATCTTGTAAAGCAGTTTCAATTTCATCAATAATCAAATTAGCAGCAGCGATACGATCATCAGCAGTCGTAATTGGTCTGCCTACAACCATAAAATCAACTCCTGCCATAATCGCATCTCTTGGAGTGTCAACTCTGACCTGATCATTTACAGATGACCAAGTAGGTCTTGTAGCAGGACAAAGAATAATAAAATCATCCCCAATTTCTTTTCTGATTCTTTTAGCTTCCTCAGCACTTGCAATTACTCCATCAAGTCCTGTTTCTTTGGCAACTTTTGCAAGCTGAAGAACAAAATCTTCAATATTCTTATCAACACACAATTCAGTTGTAAGAGTTTTCTGCCCAAAGCTGGATAACAATGTAACACCAAGAATTGTCGGAGGTTCAATTCCCATTGATTTTGCAGCCGCACGGGACGCTCTAACAACGGCAGATGTCATTTTAGAACCGCCTTGGATATGAACATTAAAGAAATCAACGTTATTTTTAACTAAACTTATGCAAGCTTTCTGAACAGTATGCGGAATATCATGGAACTTGCAATCATAATAACATTTTGCGCCGTGTTCTTCCAACAATCTAAAAGCTTCAAATCCATAATTAACAATTAAAGGCAAACCAACCTTAAAATAGCCTACGTAATCTTTTAATTCCTTAACTAAATCTTCAGCTTCCTTTAAATTATCAACATCCAGCGCTAAAATAATTCTGTCTTTAGCTGTTACAGGTCTTTCAATCATCGTAAATGAATATTACCACTATAGTAAAATAAAATCAACCCTTAATCGGCTTAAGCTTATCTCCTAATCTCTGCATATATCTTTTGCATTGAAGAATTCTGTCATAACCAAGCATTATTCCGAGCATAAAATCCTGTTCCGGTGAAAGTTTATTTAAGTGTCTGTCAAATGTTGATACGACTTTTATACAATTTTCATTTCCGAAAAAGACATTTATAGACCTTTCCGAAACATCCTGAATTAAGTATGGAATATTTTCTTTTTCAAGCCTGTATTTTATATACTCTTTATTTGACGCTTTCTCTGTAGTCAAAATCAGGTTTCTTAATCCTTTTTTGTATTCATAAATATGATGCATAAAAACTTTTAAATCACTTATTGCATCTTTTGAAGGCGGTTTTATTCCTGCCTGAAAATTAACCGGACGTGAATTTTGCTTATAATTGTAAGAATTTAAACTAAGCGGCTGAACTCTCATATTATTAAGTTAGCCTAAACTAACTTAATTGTCAACAGTTATCTCATCAGGCAGTTCCGGTAATTCTTTCGTATAAACGCAGCCCAATTTCTCTAGTTTTGAAATTTGATTTAATATATTCCCGGTACCGTTTAACTTCTTTAATGATGTATTTAAATTATCTCTTATTTTTAAAAGTTCTGCTAACAGAGAAGCAAATTTATCGTGAATATTTGTGCACAAACGAGCCATCTCTAAAACATTTTTATTTTGCCTGTCTACAACGTGGAATGCATTAATAATTTTTAACGCAGCAAGTAAGGTTGATGGAGAAACAGGCATTACCTTATTTTTCCAGGCATAATCCCACAATGTGCAATCATCACAAAACATAACTGAATAACAGCTTTCAATAGGTATAAACATCAAGACATAGTCAGGAGAAGCTTCTTCAACAGAATAATCTCTCTTTGCCAAACCGTTTATATGAGCCTTTGTAGAATCTACAAATTGTTTTAAGTGAATTTGTTTTTCATTTTCATCTTGAGAATTTACATACCCATCCCAAGCCGCAAGAGATGTTTTACTATCTATATAGACGCATCTGCCTTCCGGCAAAAATACAGTAGCATCAGGACGACCTTCTGCTGTGCCTGCTTGAATTTTATATTCTTCGTCTTTTCTCAACCCTGAAGCTTCTAAAACTCTTTCCAACACAATTTCCCCCCAGCGCCCTGAAACTCTGTTATCAGACTTCAGAACATTTACCAAAGAGTTTGCATCGTGAGAAATTTTATTCCCAGTTTCGAGAAAACTTTTAATATTCATATCAAATTTAGTAAAATTCTCTGTTTCCGTTTTAAAATTTAACTCAGATCTTTTTTCAAAATCTTCAATACGTTCTTTAAAACGTTTAAAAAATTCATCCAACTTTTCTCTATTTTGATTAGATAACTCAGAAGAACTTTCCTTGAAAATTTTATTTGCAGTATTTTCAAAATAAAGCTTCATCTGTTCCATCAAAAGCTCTTGTGACAATTTATTATTTTTATTTATAACCTTAACGGGAATAAATACGCATAAAGCTCCAACTAAAAAACCAGCTAAAAATATTAAAAATTGCATATCCTAAATATCTCCTCACAAGAATTATACCATGAAAAGATTACTTCAAAAAGATTAGATAAACTATAAAAATCAACCATGCGGCGAAAATCCAAAAAGCATGGTCTAGAGCATGATTGAGGGAATTTATCAATCTAAAGATGTAAGACAAATTCTCAAACTGTTGCAAGATGAATATCAATCAGGGCATGGATGAAAAACACCCTCTAAAAGTTGTAGTATTTATAGTGTAGAGGGAAGAAAAATAGGGAGATAAAAATGAGAGAGTTTAAAAGAAGATCAAGAGTTTTGCTAATTGATGATAATGCGGATCATTTAAGAGGTGTTAAAGAATTAATTACACTTGAAAGTAGTTATGATGTAGTAGGAACGACAACAAGTGCTAGTATTGGAATTAATTTAGCA
>CALVGY010000063.1 GCA_944327215.1 Candidatus Gastranaerophilales bacterium
ATCCGTTTAAATTAAAATATGTGTGGTTTGTTAAATTACATACTGTGTCTTTATCGCTAACAGCTTTGTAATGAATAAATAAAGCATTTTTTATTAGAGTATAAGTTACATTTACATTAAGATTTCCGGGGTAATTTTCTTCTCCGTCTTTTGAAAGATAGTGAAAATCTACAGTATTTTCGCCTTTTACACCTTGCCAGAATTTTTTGTTAAATCCTTGAAAACCGCCGTGTAGATGATTTTGACCTTCATTACAAGTTAGTTGATATTGTTTATTGTTGATTTTTATTATCCCATTTGCAATTCTGTTGCAGCATCTACCGACAGTTGCACCTATGTATTTATCTTGATTTTTGTAATCTTTCAGGCTATCAAAGCCCAAAACTACATCAATCATTCTGCCGTTTTTGTCGGGAACTTTAATTGAGATAATTGACGCCCCGTATTCTGTAACTTCTACTTCTAAAAACTCATTCTTCAAAATCATGATTTCATGATAACATAAGAATTGAAAATGAAAGTCTAATTTTTTAACAGGGGGTGTTACATAATGAAAGTTTTATTATTTAACGGAAGTTCAAATGAACATGGATGTACTTATACTGCGCTAAGTGAGGTCGCATCTGAATTAAATGCGAATGGAATTGAAACTGAAATTATTCAAGTTGGGAAAGATGCTATTAGAGATTGCATAGGATGTGGTGCTTGCAGAAAATTAGGCGGTAAATGTGTTTTTAAAGATGACATTGTAAATGATGTTATTGAAAAAGCAAAAGATGCGGATGGGTTTATCTTTGGATCTCCGGTTTATTACGCTCATCCAAGCGGAAGGCTTTTAGCTTTTATGGATAGATTATTCTACGCAGGAGGTTGGGCATTTACATATAAGCCTGCAGCAGCTGTAACTTCTGCAAGAAGAGCCGGTACAACAGCTTCTTTAGATGTTATTACAAAACATTTTACGATAAATCAAATGCCTGTAATTTCATCTAACTACTGGTGTATGACACATGGCGCTCAAAATTCTCCTGAACAAGCAAAACAGGATTTGGAAGGTATGCAGATTATGAGAATTTTGGGTAAAAATATGG
This sequence comes from Candidatus Gastranaerophilales bacterium, assembly GCA_944327215.1. Classification (GTDB taxonomy): domain Bacteria; phylum Cyanobacteriota; class Vampirovibrionia; order Gastranaerophilales; family Gastranaerophilaceae; genus Stercorousia. The sequence goes on from CALVGY010000063.1 coordinate 1,092, forward strand.
CTTGGATTTTAAAATGTATTGAAGCCGGTAAAAAAGAAGGTATTAATCATCCTCAAGCTGAAGATAAGATTATGACAAATTTTATTCACTAATTTTTTAAAGTTCTTAATGAATTTAAAACCGCAATGAGGGCAACGCCGACATCTGCAAATACGGCGCCCCACATTGTGACAATTCCGAAAGCTCCGCATATTAAGAATAAAGCTTTTATCGCAAGTGCAAAAACTATATTTTCTTTAACAATAGTTATAGTTTTTTTAGAAATTTTGATTGCTTTTGAAATTTTTGAAGGTTTGTCATCCATTATAACAACATCTGCAGCTTCAATTGCGGCATCAGAACCTAAAGCGCCCATTGCAACTCCAACATCAGCTCTTGTTAAAACGGGTGCATCGTTTATGCCATCTCCCACAAACATAACGCTTGATTTTGCTGATTTGTTATTTATTAATTCTTCAATTTTTTGAACTTTTTGTTCAGGGAAGAGTTCTGCATAATATTTAGAGATTCCAAGTTTTTGTGCAATATTTTCTGCAGTCTTTTCATTATCGCCGGTTAACATAACTGTTTGTATTCCTGATTCGGAGAGTGTAGAAATAGCTTTTTGCGCATCGTCTTTTAATTCATCGGAAATTGTTATATAGCCGATAAATTTGTTATCTTTTGCTGTGTAAATAATTGTCCCAAATGCATCTATTTCCGGAATTTCTATATTATTTGCAAGCATTAATTTTTTGTTTCCTGCAAGTATTTCTGAATTGTCAATTGTCGCTTTTATTCCTTGACCTGCGATTTCTTCTATATTTTTTATTAAGTCTGCATTAATTTTTTCTTTGTATGCTTCTTTAATAGATGTTGCAATCGGGTGATTTGAATAATTCTCTGCGTATGCTGTGTATTTTAAAAGTTCTTCATTGCTTGTGTTAAAAGGATGAATTTCTGTTACTTTGAATGTTCCTTTTGTAAGTGTTCCTGTTTTATCAAAGGCAACAGCTTTAGTATTTGCAAGTGCTTCGATATAATTGCTTCCTTTGATTAATATACCGTCTTTTGAAGCTCCGCCGATACCTCCGAAAAATCCAAGAGGTACAGATATTACAAGAGCGCAAGGACAAGAGATAACAAGGAATGTCAATGCTCTTTGAAACCATACAATGAATTGTGTATTAGGAATTATTAACGGAGGTATAACCGCCAATAATACTGCTGCTATTACAACTACAGGTGTATAGTATTTTGCAAATTTCGTTATAAATTTTTCTGTTTTTGCTTTTTTTGAGCTTGCATTTTCAACAAGTACAAGGATTTTGGAAACTGTTGATTCTGCAAAAGCTTTTTCTGTCTTTATTTTTAAGACTCCATTAGTATTGATAAACCCGCTTATTGCTTTGTCTCCAATCCCAAGAGCTCTTGGAACTGATTCTCCTGTTAGAGCAGATGTGTCAACAACAGCATTCCCATCTATTATTTCGCCGTCAAGAGGAATTTTTTCTCCGGTCTTAACAGTTATAATTGTCCCTATTTTTACGTCTTCAGGATGTTTTTGTACAAGTTTCCCATCCTCTTCAACGTTTGCATAGTCAGGTCTTATATCCATTAAATCTGTTATGGATTTTTTAGATTTTTCAACAGCTTTGTCTTGTAACATTTCTCCAATTTGATACAAAAGCATTACCATAACAGCTTCTGGGTATTCTCCAATTGCAACGGCTCCTATTGTTGCAATACTCATTAGAAAGTTTTCATCAAACAATTCACCTTTTAATATATTTTTAATTGCTTTTAAAATTATGTCCCAGCCGACTATTAAATATGCTGTTAAAAATAAAGCAATCTCAATTTCTTTATTCCATTTTACAAGAAATCCCAAAATAACCATTATGATTGCAGCTACAATTCTAATATTTTTGTTTCTGTCTTCATTTTTTTCTTGATGAGCATGTTCGTGTTCGCACATATTGTATTCTCCTAAATAATTGAAAATATATTCAACTATTCTATTAGTATTATAATTGAATAACTATTCAATTGTCAAGTCTAAAATGAATTTTTGTTACAAAAATTTGACAATTGAACAATCATTGAACTATAATGTATATATGGAAATAAAAAGAGCTGATTGTGATGCAATAAACCCTGAATTGGTGGATAAAATAAAACCTGATATGCCTGATATGAAAGTTTTGTATGAATTGTCAGATTTTTTTAAGGTTATGGGTGACAATACAAGAATTCGTTTGCTATGGGCATTGGAAGAAGCTGAGATGTGTGTAAATGATTTGGCAGTGCTTTTAGATATGACAAAATCTGCAGTATCTCATCAGTTGAAAATTTTAAGGATTGCAAAGCTTGTAAAATCAACAAAACGTGGGAAAAATGTATTTTATTCTCTTAATGATAACCATGTAAAAATAATACTTGAAAAAGCTTTAGAACACGCTGTTGAATAATTTATTGCATTTTTTGTATAAGTTCTGATTTTACATCTGCAAGCGGGCCGTTGTTTGGGGCTCTTAAATTATGATAGTAGTTTTTTGCAAATGTAAAAGGATATTTAGGCAGCCAAGTAAATTTAATAAATATATTTACAGTATCAGCCCCTTGAGAAAGCATTAAATCATCAATAGTTTCTTCGTGAGCAGGAGAAATTGATGAAAATACTTTCAAAAGATAATCTGTAAATGTTACTGCAGAATAGCCTGATGCTGCAACAGGATCTTTGACAAATGCAGTAACTTTAAAATCGCCGTTGTCTTTGATATTTTGGATATCTTCAGGCGGAACAAATTCTCCCCCTGCAATTTGTTCTATTTCATACCATTGCCCGTTATATTGAATTCTCATAACGTTTGGTTTTGGCATATAGATATCATCAAATTTGTTTTCTAAAATTACACGTCCGTTTTTGTCGCAAACCCCGTATTTATAATTTTTTTTAGTTAAAAACATACCGCCAAAAAGAATATCAACGGAGGTATATTCAGGAGCAATTACAGTTTCTCCTTTTTCATTATAAATTCCAAAGTCATTGTAGTTTCCTAATTTTACATATTTGCCGAGAATTCTTTCTACATGTCTGTATTTTGGCTCAATCAAGTATTTACCTGTATTATCCATGAGACCGTATTTTGACTTTTTTTGAATAATCCATGAATCGCCAAGTTTAATCATTTTTTTATATGCAGGTTCTACTATAATATTGCCTTCACTGTCTTTTAGCCCAAAATTGTTTTCTTCATCTGAAAACACAGTGTACTTTATTTTTGCAGTTGCCGGTTGAACTGCATTTTCTGCTGCAAAAGCACAGGTACTAAGTAGTAAAGCAATCCCAAATAATGTAAAAATTTTCCTCATACTTGTATAATAACATAAAATATATAATTTATGTTATAATTTTTCTGGAGAGGGACAATATGTTTAGTGTATCAAAAAGAGTAAAAATAATTATTATATCAGTTTTTTCAGTAATAGTCTTAATAGGAGCAGCATTAGGAGCTTATTTAAAAGTATTGCCTGCAGTTGTTTCCAATGAGCATTTTATAAATTTTGTTGAAAAAAGTTTGTATGATATGGCAGGTTTGCAGTTAAATATTAAAAATCCTGCGTTAAAGACAGAGTTGTCACCCGTTATATCGTTTAAAGTTGATGAACTTTCTTTGTATAACAAAAAAGAGATGTTGCTTGCTGTCGAAAATTTTGATACAACAATTTCTTTTAAAGAAATATTTGATAAAAATATAATTGTCAGAAAACTTGGTGCTGATTATATTTTTGCTGATATTAATAACCTCTCAAAATTGTCAGCTCCTGAAAAAAAGCAAGAACAGAAAAAAAGTGAGTGGAATATAGACTTTTTTGATTCTTTTTTATATGTGAAAAAATCTCTATTTTTATACAAAGTTGAGCCAAAGACTTATGTATCTTTAAAAGCAAATGATCTCCAACTTGATAATAACCAGAAAGATGTTAAATATCTGCATTTTAATATAACAGCTGATATTACAAAAGATGGCACAAATACTCATTTTAATATTGCAGATAGAAACGCTGTTTATACTCATAATAAAACTTTGTTTATTAAAAATTGCTATTTATCAATGAATAAATCAAAGATATTTTTTAATGCAGAAGCTAGTCGTAAAATCGGTTATTGGTTAGAAATATATACTAGCAAGATCGATGTCGCAGATGTTTTGACATTGATTGATTCAGATATAATTGAAAATAATCTTGATCAGCCTTTAGCATTTTTTAAGGATTTAAAAGGAAGTTTCAATTTCAAAATTAAACTTACTAAAAAAGATTTGAATGGTATTGTAAATTTAAATAAAATATCTTGCAAAATTGTTCCAATAAATAATATTCCTGTAATGCTTGATAAGGGTAAAATCGTTATGACAAAAAATGATATTACTCTGAAAGATTTTGACGGATACTATAACAACAGAAAAGAAAATAAGTTGGAAATGGAAGGTACTGTCAAAGATTATTTAAAATCTATTGATACAAATGTTGTAGCAAGAGCTGTTGTAACAAACGATTTCGCAAAAAATCATTTTTCAAAAATGGTAGGAATTCCTGTTGAACTTGTCGGCGGTTCTACAAGAACAAGAGTTGATATTAAAGCAATAAACAATAAGATTGATTTGGTTTGGTTGTTCGGTTTGAAATCAGGACAGGATATTTTGATTGATGGTGCGTCTTTAACTCCGGCATCATATAGAAGAATGCTTAAAGGTGATATTCATTTTGAAAATAATCTTTTGGCGATTAAATCTATTGATTATTATATTGCTCCTGAAAATTTGCCGAATGAAAGGAAGAAAAAAATTCAGCCTGTTGTAAAAGTCTTTGGGAATATTGATTGCGGAAAAACTATTCCTGATGTGAAAAATTTAGGATTTGAAATCCCAAGGCCTTTACCAAGTGAATTTTTAAACGTATTAATCGGACAAAAACTCTTTAAAGGCGGAAAAATTGCCGGGATTATGGAATATAATAACACTGCTAAGTATCCTGCTTTGAAAGGGAATTTGACGATGGATGAAGTTAGAATTCCATCTCAAAGAGTATTTTTAAAACATGGTGAAATGACAACAGAAAATGGGCTTTTAAATCTTGCAGCTGAGGGGAAATACAGACGTTCTGCTTATGATTTTTCAGGCAGTTTGATTAATGAAATTAAGTTCCCTGTAGTTGTTAAACATGTTAATTTAACTGTAGATGATGTCGATATTGAAAAATTCTTGTTGTCTGCTAATAACCAAAAATCTCAAGCTATTACAGAAACCAAGTTTGATGTAACTCCATCAGGTGAAGCAAAGGATGATGATGATAATACTCCTACATTTGATATTGGGAATTTCATTGTTGAAGATTGCGTTTTAAACATACTTGACGGTAAATATAAAGATATTACATTCAAAGATGTAAAAGCTACTTTATCTTTGGATAAAGATAGTATTCTTAATATGTATTCAAATAGATTTGAAATTGCAGAGGGACATTCTTCAGCTAAAATCAATTGTGATTTAAAGAAACATAAATATAGTTTGGTCCTTGGCATAAAAGATGTTAATTCAGATATTATCGCGACTACTTTATTGGCTTTGCCAAGGGAGATTACCGGTAAGGGTAGTGGAATTATTGCGTTGAATACTGATAATTCTTTAAAAATGAACGGTTCTATTAAATTTAATGTCAAAGATGGTACTATTCAAAAAATAGGGCTTGTTGAATATATTTTAAAATTCGCGGCGTTATTTAGAAATCCACTTGTAATGATAAGTCCTTCAACATTCTCTGATTTGGTTAATATTCCGGAGGGGAATTTTGATAAGATAAACGGAACATTGGAATTGAAAGATAATAATGTTGAAAAAATGATGATAAAATCTTCAGCTCCGCAATTGAGTTCGTTTATAATAGGCCGTTATGAACTTGAATCAGGAGATGCATCTTTGAGAATTTATACAAAATTTAGCAATAAGAATAAAGGTTTTGCAGGATTCTTAAGAAATATTTCTTTGAACAGTCTTGCAAATAGAATTCCTCTAAGTGCAAGAAACGACAGTAATTATTATGCAGCTGAAATTTCTCAATTGCCACCGATTGATGCTGATGAAAAAGATTGTCAAATCTTTTTGACAAAGGTCGATGGGGATGTTCAGCATAATAACTTTATTTCATCGTTGAAAAAGATTAAATAATTAGTTGAGCATCATAATTGAATAATTTAGATATGCTGCAAATGTTGTCCATAGTAGATATGGGATAAGAAGTAATGCTGCAGGTCTTGATACTTTGTAGAAAAATATCATTGTTAAAACTATTGAAATTAAAAGTAAAATCACTATAACAAAACTTGTTTCAATGCTATGAAAATAGAAAAACGCCGGACTCCAGCTGAAATTTAGAAGTATTTGCAGAACAAATGCAACAATACCAGGTGTTTTGTTGCTTGTTTCTTTTGAATTAATAAAAAGAACAAATGAAATAAATATTAATGTGTACATTAAGGCCCACACAGGCCCAAACACCTGAGATGGCGGATTAAATGCAGGTTTATTAAGAGAGTTATACCAAGTTAAGTCCATACAAAAATTATTGAACATAAAGTATAAAAATTCATTGTAGAATATGCTAATTTAATTGGTCAATAACTTTAGTTATTTCATCGTATATTATTTTGTGTTGTTCTATATCATAATGCAGACCGTCTATGTTCGAAACTGTTGTAATAGAATTTAAATCAATAAGTTCAACATCGTTTTCTTTTGCAATCTTTTCATACACAGGTAGTATTTTGTGGGATTTTTCTATAGATTGCTCATCAAATAAAAATTTGAAATTACTGTTTAAAATACATTCTTTAATAACACATGGAGCAAGAACAATTATTTTAGAAGAAGGTGCAGAATTTTTTATAAGGTTAAAAAATTTTGTCATTCCTTTTTCAAACTCTGTCAGGTTAATATCATAAATTTTTTGCAGATCATTAATTCCTATTTGAATAATAATGATATCAAAATTTTGATTTAAATATTTAGGGATAATTTTATATCCTGTATAATTTTCACCTTGAGGATTGTCAGTGAATGCAGTTCTGTTGTTGCAGCCGGCTTCTGTTACATTAAAATCTTTTGCAAGTTTCCCTGCCCATCTTAAATTAATGTTATATCTTGAACCGTCTTCAGGGTTAAAGCCGAATGTGTTGCTGTCTCCAAAGCATAATATTTTTTTCATTGTTTACCTGCAAATTAGATATTTTTATTTTATCATAATTATATCAAAGGAGATATAAATGAGCGAAAAGGAAAAAATGTTAAAAGGTGAGCTTTATGACGCCAATTATGATAAATCATTATTTGAAGAACGTGTAGAATGTAAATCATTATGTTATGAATATAATAACTTACATCCTGCTAAAATGGATCAAAGAAAAAGATTGATTAAACAAATATTGGGTAAGACCAAGGAAAACTTTTTGATAGAGCAGCCATTTGTCTGTGATTATGGATATAACGTAGAAATAGGTGAAAATTTTTATGCAAATCATAATTTGATAATTCTTGATCCTGCAAAGGTAACATTTGGTGATAATGTTTTTATCGGTCCAAATTGTTCTTTTTATACTCCGCTTCATCCAATGGACGCTGAGAGTAGAAATAAGGGATTGGAATATGCAAAGCCTATAAAAGTTGGAAATAATGTATGGTTTGGCGGGAGTGTAACAGTTTTGCCAGGTGTAACAATTGGCGATAATTCGGTAATAGGTGCTGGTAGTGTCGTAACAAAAGATATCCCCGCAAACGTTTTGGCCTTTGGCAATCCTTGTAAGGTTGTTAAAAGTTTGATAAATTAGACTAATAAATAGTTTTTTAACTTTTTGGACTATTATAAATAATTTTTTTAAGCCAATTCTTATTTGCAATTATGACTTTTGCAAATTTTATAGAAAAATTTAGAAGGTTTAACCTTAAAATACTTGGTCAAAAAGAATATTATTTTATAATATAATAAGATGTAAAGCCAATTTGGAAGTATTTTTATAAAAAGTAATTTATAATAATTTAAAGGAATATAGATATTTTCTTTTTTAGGAATTGATTTAAAAAATTTTTTTATACAATTCAAATATTTAAATCTCATTTCTCCTTTGGTGCGGTTCAAACATCGTAATATATTTGCAAGATATTCATTATAAAGGCTAATTTCAAAAATATTATTTTCCGGGGCCGCTAAAATTATTTTTTTAAGTTTTTCAAAGGTTTCAAACTTATAAACATCTAATAAGTCCTTACTTCTTGCAGAAATAGAATTTTCATTTTGAGCATTATAAACTACCAAGTTTTTTTCCAATATGGTAATTTTGTCAGCGAGAAACAGAGCTAACAGATTAAAAAATACATCATTTCCTGAAGGAATATTTTCAAATTGTATATTATTTTTTTTGATAAATTCTGTTTTGTACAGTTTATTTCTAACTGCATAATTGGTAAAATTGAAAATATAATTAGGGATGTCATATTTATTAAAAGAAGGTTTATTTATATTAGGTAATAAATTGAAATTAATTCCCTTTGCATTTTTTATAATTTTATGAAGTTTTGATATGCAATATTGACAAATAACAATATCAGCTTTAGTTTCATCATATTTTTTATACATTTCATCAAGAAAATTTGGGTAAAAATAGTCATCGCTGTCTAAAAATATTGTTGTTTCTCCATTAGCAAATTGAAAACCGTAATTTCTAGCAGCTCCTGCACCTTGATTTTCAGTTGAAAAAATTCTTATAAAGTTATTATATTTTTTATTAAAATTATTGAGAATATCTAAAGAACTATCAGTTGATCCGTCATTGACACAAATTAGTTCAAAGTCTTTGAAAGTTTGTTGATACAAACTTTCAATAGTCTTTTCTAAATCCTTTTCACTATTGTATACAGGCATAACAACACTTATTTTGGGCATAAAATTTCTCCGTTTATATTTTGTATTTTTGCACAAA
>CALVGY010000064.1 GCA_944327215.1 Candidatus Gastranaerophilales bacterium
CCGATAACCAGTTGGGAGTGTCCGTACATATAGTAAATCTTAATTTGTCACATTTTTCAGCTTATGCAAAAGCTTTTTCTAAAAATAAAATTAACTCTCTTTCCGGTCTGATAAATTTCACTGCAGATACAATCACAACTCCCGATAACAAAAAACAAATCAAAACAGCTCTATATATAAAAGACTTTGGAATTTACAAAAAAGATTTGTCCACCTCCGTTTTTGCAAAAGGTAAAATGGAAGTCAAAACAGATATCAATACTATAAAAAACGGGATTGATATTAATGAAATGCAATTTACTGCCAATGGCATACACGCATTTACAACCGGGAAAATTACAAAAATAAATAACAAAATCCCAACTCTTGATTTGAAAGTAACAGTAAATCAATCAAAAGCGGAAAATATTGTATCTTTATTACCGGCAGAACACAATCTTTGCCCAGACATAGACTTTTTAATCTTAAAAGAAGCTGGTTTTTGGGGCAAGGCTGCAGGGAATTTGGAAATAAAGGGTAAAGCAGATTTCCCGGATATCTTTGGCAGTATATTAGTTTGGGATGCTTATATGGTTAAGCCTATTAAAAATGCGAAAAAAGCTGTTATCAAAATTGCATTTCAAGGGCAAAAACTTAATTTGAATGTAAAAGTTCCAACAAGTCCAACAGAAACAGTATATGTTAAAGGGCCTATCAACTTGTATCATGATAAATATGCAGACCTAATGATTACAAGTACTGATAATGTCGATTTAAAAACCGCACAAATTGTTCTTAATCCATTGCATGATATTTTACATTTTGAATTAGGACCTGTTCCAATAATGGATATTAAAGGGAAAGGCGGTATTAATCTACATATTATAGGGACAAGAGAAAACCCTCACGGATGGGGACAATTTAAATTTAAAGATGCAACTGTATCGTTTTTAGATATCCATAATATGATTCTTAAAAACGGGTCAGGGACATTAGATTTTAACGACCAAAATACATTATTCCAAACAAAATCTGCAAGTTTTAACGGGAAACCTGTATCTGTTAAAGGAACTTGCTCTTTAACAGGAGTTTTAAATTTCACGGTAAAAACGGCAGGACAAGATTTAGAAAATTTAATTAAAATCATAAAAACATCTCCAATGCTTGCTGATATTCAAAAAATGACTGAAAGTATTGAAAATGCATCAGGCTTATCTGATTTTTCGTTAAATCTTACTGGAAAAGTAAAAGACCCTAAAGATATAGTTTTCAACAAAAACATTTTTGCAAAAGGTAATATAAAACTTCATTCTGCAGCGATAAAGCTTAAAGGCTTGCCAGTAAGAATTTCAAATACATCAGGTACTATCAATTTTAACAACCTTAATGCAGATTTTAATCTTAATTCATCCCTTAACAAATCTAAAATTTCAACAAATGGAAAAATTAAAGATTCTAATTGCGATATTAAAATAATTTCACCCAAATTTGTGCTCGCAGATGGGATTACAACTTTACCGAAAGAATATAAAATTCCTTTCAGTAAAGATATAGCAACCATTACAACAAGCTTTACCGCACTTTACAAGGGGGATATTAACACAATTGATTTTAACAAAATCTCTGCAAAAGGGAAAATATATTCAAACAGAGGCGCAAAATCAGCAATAATAACAAATGGCGGGAGTTTTGAACTAAATAATTCAACATTCAAAATTCCTGAACTTAAAGGAACATTTAACAAAAGCCCTTATGATATATCTTTGAACATTGCAGATGTTTTCAGCAAAAAGCAAATAATTAACGGAAAATGTAATATAAATTCTTTAGATTTGAATATAATTAATGACAAAGCTTTACAGGCAGCTTTGCCATCTGATATTGCAAAACAAATAAATGACATTCAATTCATAAACGGTAAAGTTAATCTAAGAGCAAGAGCAAGAAACAATAATATAACTGCTTTTGTCCCGCTAAATGATATAAGCATTTTATACAAACCTAAAAAAGTAAAACTCTCAATTAATAGCGGAAATATTCTACTGCAAAATGATATCTTAAATCTTAACAAAATCAATTCACAATTCGGTGATATGCCAATTTTCATAAACGGAAAAGTTTCAAATATTCAAAAAAATCCAAATGTAAATATTTATCTAAATACAAAACTTACTCAAGGATTTTTTGATCAATATTTTAACAACAAAACTGTTTATCCTATAAAACTAAAAGGCGATGTTATTTTAACCACAAATGCCAATGGCACATTAAATAACCTAAACACAAATTCAATCTTAAACATAGATTCAGCCTCAAGCTTATATTATATGGGCGCATCAATTGGAGATGTAGAAAACCCTGTAAAAATAACTGTAAATAGTACTTATTCTCCAAATAAATTAAAAATTAATAAACTTCAATACGATAAGATTTTAACATCATTAAATAACAGACCATACATTGCACCTCAACTAAATGCATCAGGAACCCTTTCACTCTTGGCAAACAACATAATAGGATTTAATAATTTTAAAGTAAAAACTCAAGCTCCAACAGATGCAAAAATCTTTAATATAATATTCAGAAAACCGTTTATGAAACAGGGTGTCTTCACATCTGATCTGGTTCTAAACGGAACATCATTGAACCCTAAAATTAACGGGCAATTTGAAATTACAAGTATCGAAATTCCATTTTTTGATTCAACCATTAGAGACGTAAATTTAAACTTTAAGCACGATAAAATCTATATTGCAAGCAAGGGGACAGTTATTACAAATGACGTTTTCTTATACGCTATTATGAAAAACTCTCTTACTCTCCCATATGTTGTTGATTATGCGAAATTAAGACTTGCGGATTTAAATATAAACAAAATTACAGATACTCTTAGAGATTACGAAGCAGAATCCATAAAAAATCCTACAATTTCTACAAATACCTTGCCACCTTTTGATATAAAAGACTTGATTATTAACAGGGCAGAAATTGAAGCGAATAAAATTAAAGTCAGAAACATTGATGCCGACAACTTTAAAGCTGATTTAAGTCTTGACAAAAACGGAATTGCAAATATTAAAAACTTCAAATTTGACATTGCTCAAGGTTCAGTTAATGGTAATTTTAAACACAATATTAATAACCACAAGACAGATATTGATATAAATCTTGATAGAGCAAACGCTCTTATTATGTCAGAAGCACTATTTGACTTAAAAGGGCAAGTATATGGTTCTGTCAATGGTGATTTCAGGTTGAGCTGTATCGGAGATAGCCAAGACTGTTTTAAAAATCTCTCAGGGGAAGGGACTTTCAAAATCGCAGACGGGAAAATGCCTAAGCTTGGGTCATTAGAATACTTGTTAAAAGCCGGAAACTTGTTAAAAGGTGGCTTTACGGGGCTTTCAATCAACAGCATTATTGATATTGTAACACCTCTAAAAACAGGCGACTTCGACAGTATATCAGGTGATATTCACTTGAAAAACGGGATAGCAGATGATATTAATATTTATTCAAAAGGCAATGACTTAAATATGTATATGACAGGGAATTATAACCTGACAACATCTGTTGCTGATATGAAGATATACGGAAGCCTTTCTAAAAATATAACTACAGTATTCGGTAAAATTAAAAACGCATCGCTTAACACATTATTCAATACAATACCCGGCATTAATGATGCAACAGAAAAATTATTACTACAAGAAGATATCGGCAAAATTCCTAATATTAAAGATGCTACAGACATTTACAGAATATTTACCGTTGACATCAATGGTGATATCAACGGAACAAATTACGTAAAAAGTTTCAAATGGGTTAAATAATTAAATTTAAGGCACAGGATCATACCCACCTTCATGATATGGGTGGCATTTACAAATTCTTTTTATCCCGAGCCAACCGCCCTTTATTACTCCATATTTTACAATTGCTTGACGGGTATATTCAGAACAAGTTGGATAAAACCTGCAAACAGCAGGAGTATGTTTAGAAATTCTTTGATAAATTGATATTAAAAATAAAATAATTTTTTTCATATAATCTTACTTCTATCTTCAACTTAACTTTATTCTACAGAATAAGATTCACCAATTGTATCAATTGCTTCAACCTTGATATCTGTAATCAATTCTGAATAAGAAATTACAACAATTGTCGGAATATGACGTTCAAGAAGTTGATAAAGAGGTAAACGAATTCTTGGAGAACATAATATTACAGGCTGCTGACCACAAGCCTGATGCGCTCTCATTAACGTTGTAGCTGTAGTTTCAATCAATTCTTGAACCTGCATAGGATTTAACAAAAACATTGTACCTAATTCTGTTCTTTGACAACTGTCATCAAGAGTTTTTTCCCATTCAGGAGAAAGAGTTAAGGCATATAAAACTTTGTCATCCCCAACATTTGCCAAACATATTTGACGACCTAATGCAGCTCTCAACCTTTCTGATAAAATATCAGGTTCTTTTGAAAATCTTGCATAATCACAAAGTCTTTCAAATACAAATATAATATCTTTTATAGAAACTTTCTCTCTAATTAAGTTGACAAAGATTTTTCTTAAATCACTTGTTGAAATAATTGTAGGAACAAGGTCATTTACCAATGTCGGATCTTGAGAACGAACAAGTTCCATAAGCTTCAATACATCAGTTTTTGTCATAACTTCATCAACGTGTTTTCTTACACATTCTTGCAAGTGTGTAACAATTACATCAGTTGAATCTACAGCTGTAACAGAACGTGCGGTTTTAGCTTCTTCAGGCGTAATCCAATAAGCCTGAGTTTGATAAGTCGGGTCAATACCGATTATGGCATCTTGAGGAACCTCTTTTTTCATAGCATCCCACTGATCAGCAATAACCATTAACTTACCCGGATATACATAACCTGTAGCAACAGTATTACCACGAATAGAAATCATATACTCGTTTGCATCCAAAGCTGATGAATCCATAATTCTTATGTTTGGCAAAATATACCCTAATTCATCTGTAACTCTCTGACGTAAAGCAGCTATCTTAGCCAACAATTGACCTTCCTGATCAGGGTCTGCAATTACAAGCAAGTTAGAGCCTACCTGCAAGCTTAAAACATCAACACCTAAACGTTCATACATTCTATTAGGGTTAACAAGATCCTGCATATTCTGCCTAACATTTTCCAATTGCCCTAATTGTGATTGGACATCTGCATTTATTAATGTTGAGAATCCTGCAATAAATAAACCAACCGCAAACAAGAAAAACGGTAAGAAAGGCAATCCCGTTCCCTGCCAAAACCAAGTATGTCCGGTAATTGCAAGAAAGAATAAAAATAGTGATGCTAAAAATAAAGCATTCGGTTTACTTACAATCTGTGCCGTAACATCTGTACCTAATGAACTTGCAGCAGAAGATCTGGTCATAAAAACACCGGCAGCAATTGACATCAACAATGAAGGTAATTGTGATGCCAAACCATCACCGATTGTTAAAATAGTATATTTTTGAACAGCATCTGCAATTGGCATTTGATTCATCAAACAACCAATACACAAACCGCCGATAATATTAATTAATACAATGATAATACCTGCAATTGTGTCCCCTTTTACGAACTTCATAGCACCATCCATGCTACCAAAGAGGTTTGATTCCCTTTGCAAATCCTCACGCTTTTTCGTTGCCTCTTCAGGAGAAATCAATCCTGCATTGAAATCAGCATCAATAGTCATCTGTTTACCTGGCATAGCATCTAAGGCAAAACGAGCCGCAACTTCTGCGATACGTTCAGCACCTTTTGTAATTACCATAAACTGAACAACAGTGATAATAAGGAATATAACACCACCGACAATCATATTACCACCGGTAACGAATGTTCCGAACGCGTGAATTACCTCACCGGCTTCCCCTTTTGACAGAATCAATCTTGTTGATGCAATTGACAAAACAAGTCTGAACATTGTACCAATCAATATGATTGACGGAAATGATGCTAATTCCAAAGTCTTTTTTACATACAAGGAAATCATCAATAAAACAACACCAAGCGCAATATTCAAGCTTATACAAAAATTAACAACCCAGTTTGGAAGTTCTACAAGTAACAGAATAATAAGCAATAATACAAATATTGCCATTAAAACTTCACTTATATTAGTTCCGTTACCTGCGCCTTGAGCTTGTTCCTGTGCCATTAAATTTCTTTCAAAGCCTCACTTATTACTGACAATTGAGTTTCAATCGTCGCATCTATTACACCGTTTGTTGTCGTAACCATACAACCGCCTTCCATTATTGTTTCATCAGGGACAATTAAAATTTTTGCTTCTAGCCCCACAGTATTTAACAATTCAGGGATTTCTGTTTTTAACATTGATACTTGCATTGGATTTACTCTCAATGTTATCTTTGTTTCTTCTTTAGATAGACCTTTTAATATCTTCGAAATATTTTCAAGAATTATTGAGGGATCCTGCTGTATTTCTTTTTTAATAATTTTTTTTGCAATATCAAAACTTATTTCCATAATATTTGGTGCAACAAAATCAAAAACCTCTTGTTTTGCCGACATAAATGCTCCTATTGCATTTTTTACATCTTCAATATCAGATTTTGATTGTGCAAGACCGTCTTGATAACCTTCTTTTGCAGCGGCTTCCTTTATACTTTGAGCCTCCTCACGAGCACGCGAAATAAGGTTTCTATCATCTATTCTTCGAAACCCTCTGCGCCTATCCCCGCGTCTGCGTTCTTGACGCTGTTTAAAATCTATATTATCCAGATTGAATAAGTCAATTTTTTCTTCTTCTTCAACCTTTTTTTCAGGTTCTTGCTTAACCTTTTCATCTTCAACTTGCTGAAAAGGTTTTGTCAATTTCTTTTTGATAATCATGATTAATTTTATTATACACTATCTTCAATATGTGTGGCAATAATATTTGCAACTTTTGGAGGCATTTCCAAATATTCACCCTCTAACGCTGTAAAGACAAACCTTTTCACCTTTACACGTTCAGGTCTTAAAATACTTTCCAGCTGTGATTTATCGAAATATTGCGAAACATTTTGTATTTTTGAAACAATTTTTGATGGGGACAAATCTTGATGCATGTCTGGGAGAGAAGTTTTAATCTCATCTAAACAACGCATAGTTATACTCAGATCAATCTTTTCATTTAAATCAGGCATACCCATAAATTTGATTACAGAATTTGCATCCTCAGGGTTAAATTTGTTCAAAATTGTTTGCACCTTTTCCTGCTTCATTTTTTTGAATAACAAAGCAAGAGTAGCAAGTTTAAAGACTTTTGCATCTGCACTCAATGGATTTTGAACTGCAGAATTTGCCTGTGGCATAGAAGAAATTTGCTGAGGCTGTGGATTTGGATTTTGAGCCTGATTCTGGGCCTGAGCTTGAGCCTGTTGTTCGGCCTGCATTTGTTCCTGCATCATAGCATCAATATTAGATTGGCTTGCAGCTTTTTCCATTAAGGCTTCATCTATAAGATTTTTGTCTTTTAACTCGCCTATACAGTCAAGATAAGTCTTTTTTACATGGTGTTCAATAAGCTGTAAACACTGATCCTGTGGTAATCCTTGATGGTAAGCATTTTTGGCAATTTCAAAAATCGTAAATGCAATTTTTTGCATTATAGGATCCCAATATTGTTGAGGGATTCCTGAACGAATTAAGTCAACGGACTTGTGGAATGACCATTCAGCTATAATCTGGGTAATCATCATTGCCTGATCCAGATTAAAATTCAATTGATTATCGTCATTCAATGCTTGACCGGCAATAGTTGAAAAATTTAAAAGAGTATTAGCAACATAATTTTTCTGGTTATCGTCAAAATCCTTTGGGATTAACTCCAGCGACTGTTGTGCTAAGTTCTGCGCAAAACCTTTATAATCAAATCCTTGTATTGCCATTTTTTATACCATAACTTTCAATTGTTTACGAAGTTTTTTCTTTTTACTATCTATATTCTAAAAAGTTAATTAGCGTATTTTCAAGATACTTTACGTTGCAACTGTTTGCCTATTAACTTTCATTTCTTTTACTACTTATCAAACCGCCTTATTCCTACACGAATTTCAGGTCTCTTATACTAGCCTTGTTCAATCCAGCTTTTAATCTTTTCTCCTGCTTCATCATCATCTGTATCAGAAAGTTCAGCAGAAAGATTTGACAATGTATTGCTTAACTGGTCTGGTGTTTGCTGAGGGATATAACCTCTTTGTTGCTGTTCAACAAGCCCTTGAGCAAGTTCTGATTGACGTTCTGTCAATTGTGCTGCACGTTGGTTTATATCCATTAGCTGTTGTTCCTGTTGAGCTGTTTTTTGTCTTAACTGTTCAACTTCACGTCTGTTTGATTCTTGGATTTGTTGAACTCTGTTTGAAACTGCCTTGAATACTACCACAAGACCTATTGCACACAATGCAATTGCAAGCCACCAAGGATTTCCTGTTTCATCAGGTTTTGGAAGATTTGCAGGCCTATCAGATGCCAAATATGGATCTGTTGAATCTGAAAATGCTATTGATACATTATCAGGATTAACCTTTGGACTCGCGGCTTTTGCAATTAATTCTTTTAATTCTTCTAATGTTGTATTTGCAGGAAGTGCATTTTTATCAAGAGTTACAGCGATTGAAATATCTTCTACAACTCCAGGTTTTATATATTCATTAGTTTGAGTTTTTGTAACTCCATATTGAGTTTCTCTTGCTGTACGAGAATAGTTACGGTTCTGACTAGAATCAGATGAACCGTTTGGCAAACCGTTCGGCAAATATACACTTACTGCATTAACATTTTTATTTGTATCACTTGTTTGATCGCCTAAACCTTCTGAAAAAGTTTGCTCTGTAACTGAAGCTTTTCTTGTCGGGTCATAATCTATAGTATATTTTTCAACAGGAGCTTGACGTAAAAAAGTACTTACGGTTGCAACATAATTGCCTTGTCCTAACAATCTGTCCAACTGTTGATTAACTTTTGTTGTCATATACTTGTCATTTTCTTCCAAACGCTGAAGCATTTCATCTTCTGCATTCATAATACTATGATAAGTATTTCCGTTAGTATCTGTAATTGCAATGTTTTCTGCGGTCAAACCTGTTACACTTCCCAGCAAAAGGTTTGTTATTGCTTTAACTTTTAATTGATCAAGTTTTGTAGCATCTTTTGCCAAAGTAATTTGAACAGTAGCAGTCACAGGCTTTTGCATAGAAGTAAACATTGTCTGTTCCGGAATTGAAATAAATACAGAAGCATTATCAATCCCTTCAATTCTTTTGATTAACCTTGAAAGTTCACCGTTAATAGCTCTTGAAAGTCTAATTTTTTTATCTTCTTTAGTAGATGTAAAATCACCTTTATCAAATATTTCAAGACCTACGTTTTGATCCATCAAACCGCTTTGAACAATTTGAATTAATGCTAAATCTCTGTCTGTTGTATAACAAGCTTTTCTACCTGTTTTACAATCACCTTTTTTCAAATAAAGAATAGATTTTGTACCGTCTAATCTTCTGCTTACAGCGATATCGTATTTTGCAAGCAAAGCTTGAATTTCAATAGCTTTACCCGCATTATCCGTTGTCAATAAATCAACATCTGCTTTCAAAGGTTCTCCGGTAATTTCTGTTCCTCCAGAAGATTTGTTTGAAGAACTTACAATTCCGATTGTTAAAAACAGTGCAAGTAAAAGAATAATTCCGCCAATTATTCCGTATAATAAAGGTTAATTGTAAAGAATCTTTTAAATATTTATTATTTATAATAATTTTTAGCATTTATTATTTT
>CALVGY010000065.1 GCA_944327215.1 Candidatus Gastranaerophilales bacterium
TTCTCTTGTTTGTCGGCGTTAAACGGGCACGCTTCGCTTCAGCCCTCTGCCGACAAGCCGCTCTTGCACTGGGCTTAACTTTAAACACCAAGGCGATTTGAGCTTAATGTGGTTTAAAAAATTTGCAAATGGAGTGCAAAAGAGTGCAAGAAAAGACCCATACATCTCAATACTAAAAAACAGCCTCAATCGTGCTGTCTGTTTGATTTTTTATTAAATTTTCCTCGTCTCAATGTCCCAGAAACATATTATTCTCTGTCTCAATGTCCCAGAAACCTATTACTAAAAATTACCCAAATTTTTGCATTAAAAAAGACCCCTTAAACTAGGAGTCTTCTTTAATATGGGCCGCAGTGGACTCGAACCACCGACCTCACCCTTATCAGGGATAATGGAATTTTTGATTGGGTTTGATTTTTTCTTATTATTCTTGCTTTTGAGGCTGTTTTTAAAATTAATAAAACTCAATTAAATTAGTTAAAATTACACAAAACTACACAAATATTACACAAGAAATTTTAACAATTAATATTTTGCCATGCTAGGTCTTATATCATATAATTGCACTATGACATTTCAAGATAACTTAGATAATCAAATAGTAATTTATCAAACAGCAGATGGTCAAACGCAGATAGATGTCAAAATGCAAGAAGAAACTGTATGGCTTACTCAGGAAACTATGGCAAAGTTATTTGATACAACGGTGCCTAATATCAACATGCACATAAAAAATATTTATGAAGATGAAGAACTTGATAAAAATCGAACTATTAAGGATTTCTTAACAGTTCGAAAAGAAGGGAAGAGAAGCGTTTCAAGAAATTTAACCTATTACAATCTTGATATGATAATTGCTGTCGGCTACCGCGTAAAGTCCAAAACAGCAACTCAATTCCGTATTTGGGCTAATAAAATTCTGAAAGAATACTTAATTAAGGGTTATTCTATCAACGAACAGCTTTTATTGAAGCAGCAGCAACAGTTGGAGACGTTACAGAATACAATTAGTCTTTTGACCAGAAGTCTTACAAATCAGGTAGAAACAGTTGAACAAGCTCAATCCGTTGCAAAAATTCTTGAAACCTTTGCACATGGTTTGAATTTACTTGATAATTTTGACCATAAAAAACTTGATAGAAAAGGAAATACTACAAAAGAAGCTATCCGAATTTCCAAGGACGAATTTCTAGAAGTTATTAATGCAATGAAATCAGATTTTGAAAGCGATGTATTTGCAGTTCCAAAAGATGAAAGTTTTTCCAGTTCTGTCAACCAGATTTATCAAACATTTGACGGGAAAGAGCTATATCCGACCTTAGAGGAAAAAGCTGCAATGTTGCTATATCTTATAGTCAAAAATCACAGCTTTGCAGATGGCAATAAGAGAATTGGTGCAAGTTGTTTTCTTTATTTCATGAGCAAAAATGGAATACTTTACAATGGTGGAGTTCCAATCATTGATAATTCGACACTTTTTGCTTTAACGCTTCTAATCGCAGAGAGTAATCCTGCTGAAATGGAAATAATAAAGCAGGTCGTGATTAGCGTCTTGAATAAATGAAAATTATTTACCTAAAATATTTTCCCTATACACATAATTCGATAATATTTCTAATGCTTCTTCCTTTTGTTCTCGCATTGTGTGTACATAACGCATAGTTGTATTTATGCTTGCATGATTTAATATTTCTTTTACGGTAGGCAATGGAACGTTACAAGAGGCCATTCTGGTACCTGCTGTGTGTCTTAAATCATGGAATCGAAGCTTATCAACGTTTGCCAATTTACAGACAGTTTTAAAGGCCTTTTTAAAGTCTACATATTTATTAGCTGTTTCAGGATTAGTAAAAACAAACTTATTTTGATATTCAGATTTATATTTTTCACTTAAAATGGTTTTCACCTTGTGGTTCATTGGAATAATATTTTTTTTACCATTTTTAGTACATAATATTGTAATTTCATTTGTCTCAAAATTAATACAATCCCAAGTTAAATTAAGTATTTCACTTTTACGCATACCTGTATTAAGTGCAATAATTAAAATAGGTTTCAGGTAAGAATATTTATTTGCACATTTGATTTTTAGTTTGTCCTGTGCCTCCTTAGTTATATCCAAAAAAGAAAAATTATTATTACATACTTTATACATTCTTAATTCTTCTTCTGGTGTCAAGTGTCTTTCAATTTTATTTTTCACAGGGAGTTTTTTTACATGTTTTAAAGGATTTTCACGCAACATGCTGTTAGAGACTGCTATCGAAAAAATTTTGCTTAAGACATTTAATTCTCTATTGATTGTTGCTGCTGATACATATTGAGGTATTTCTTTCCCATTATCAATTTTGGTATGCCATACGGTTTTGCTTCTTGTTAAGTTTATTTGCATTTGACAACCTCTGGCAACATGGCATACAAAAATTTAATTAATGGAACAAAGCAAAACGATATAGGAGTGTCCCAAAATTTATCATTCTTTTTCAGTTAACTCCGCTCCGCATTCACTACAATATTTCATAACCCTATTATATGCAAAATTTCTCTTTCTGTATACAAATACTTTTATTAAATTAGGTAATTATATAATCAAATCACATATCAATTATTCTTTTTTGAATTTATAAAATTTTGAAAATTAAATTCATAAAAAGGTTTTTCTATAGAATTAATTTGTTTCGTTGATGATTTTTGGGGGTGATTTTTAGTTTTAAAAAGAACTATAATAGCTAAAAAAACTGCTGCAGCGCCAATACTACATATTAAAATGGGTTTTAAATATTTATTTTTTGTATTATGTTTTATAACATTTTGAGTTTTTTGTACAGTACAATTATCTTCTTTTTCATATAATATATTCCTGTATTTTACAATTTTGGAATATAACTCGGGCTTTACTTTGTCTAAACCTTTTGCTTTAAAAACTTTTTCAAGGCTATCCATTATATTAAAACCAAAACCTTCCTGAATAGCTTTGTGATAAGCTTCTTTATAATTTTCAGGAATTTTATAAGCATAGTTCTTTTCAGGATGTACACTACAATTATCACATTGCATATCAAAACGTTCTTCTCTTCCAAATACATCCATATAAAACATCTGATTATTTTTTGCCATCATTGGTTCTGCCCATTTCGCTCGTGCAAATTTTACAGGATCTTCAAGACTTGCTTCATCCAAACCTAATATCTTTGCAAGAGCTTTAATAGCATCTTTTTTATGAAATTTATTCCCTTCAGGCATTGCATTATCAGGCATATTATTCGCAATCTGTCTAAGCGGCTGTGGATCGTGATTTCCGACCCCTATAATAAATTCATCCGGCAACCAGCCTCGTTTTAAGAATGCATCATTTGAACCCCATTTATCATTTGGATAATCATGCATAAATGTACTGCCAAAAATTTTTACTCTTTTTTTGATTGGTTCTAACAAATCCCCAGATTGAGTCCAAATATTTCCACCTTCAAATTCATATATTAGATTCTTTAAATCGTAATTTGGACCTTTTATTTCCTTCACTGAATTTTCTATAAAATTTAAAATGCTATCACCCATATATCTTGTATAAACAGTTCCATCAGGTTTAGATATTTGTGGAACAACATAAGCCCAGCCAACATCAAAGCGAATCCCGTCATATCTTCTTGCGTTTAATTGAACTTTTCTTTTTAAAAGTTTTGCACTTTCGCTATCCGGATTTCCTATGGTATTGTAATTTAAACTTGGTAATTCCCAGGATTTATCACCTATAAAACAATCTTTTTCAAAAGCTTCAGGGTGCGCCCAAACTTCATCAGGAGAAAAACCTATTTCACAATCCCCTATAAGTTTTATGCCCATTTTGTTTAAATTTTCCCGACCTATTGCAAGATGTTTCTCTGCAAGAAATTGTTTAAATTTTATAAAATCTATGTTGTCAAAATTCTCTTTTACAATTTGTTTAATTCGTTCTTCTCGTGTGCTTTTATCTAAAGAAATATCGTATAAATATTTATCCTGAGCATTACTCCATTGTTTATAATCCAAATTTTTATATTGTATGGATAGCACTTTGTAAATACCTTTTGGCTCAAGCCAATCATTATTTTCTGCAACAAATTTAGAAAATTCTTGTTTAAGCGGATGATTTTCAGAGAGTTTTTTGAACCTTTTATATGCCTTTGCAAGAGTTATATCTTGCGAACTGTTATCATTCATTACGTTTTTGTAATTTACAATTGAATTTTTATCAGTAGAATTATTAGAAATAACTATTTGATTAAATTCTTCAGGGGTAAGCAGATTACCAAACTCCTTATGAGTAAGTAATTCCGGATTAATTTGGTGTATCCCCAGAGATAATGCCGAACCTGAGTATGCACAATAAAAACCTTTATTAGAATAAACTTCTCCCTGCGGTAAAACTTCAACTGTATTAAATCCAAGATATGTTTTCATATAAGCAAAAAATTCCTGTGAATTTTTATAAGAAAGATTAGAAACACCAGTATTTATAGAATCTGGCTGAGGCAAGCAGGTATCATGAACAATAAAAATAGATTTCCCAGTCTGACCAGCAAGATTTTTTGCTTCATCACGTATTGAACAAAATTCTTTCATTTCTTCAGAATTTAATGCTCTACCAAAATTTATGCTGCTATTTGTTGCTAAAATTTTCATCGCAATATATATAAACCCCTAAAAAAAAATTTTTACTATTAAATGTATAGGAAATTATAGCAAAAAAAAAATTTTTTGTGTTTTGATATATAAAAGAGTTATTATGTTTATTAAAAAAATTAATTTTTATAATTACAACTATTATTCATCTTTTATAACCCAAAATCAGCAGATGAATAGTAGTTAGAATTTCAACCCTCTTTTGTTATTCCAAAGCTTAACAAAAGCAATATATTGTATTTTACTTCTAATATAAAAGATAGTCCAAATAAAAGATATAATTTGAATAATAAAACAATTCTTTTAACAGGTGGTACTGGAACAATTGGAAATTATATTATTGAGGAGCTTTTTAAAAATTACAATCCCAAAAAGGTTATAATATTTTCTCGGGATGAAATGAAACAGCATACAATGAAAATCCAAAATAAAGACAATAAAAGATTGGAATTTGTGATTGGTGATGTAAGGAATTTTGAAGCTTTGAATAGAGCTTTTAGAAATGTTAATGTGGTAATACATGCTGCTGCAATGAAACATGTACCTATATGTGAAGAAAATCCCGAAGAAGCTGTTTTAACTAATATATTAGGAGCAAAAAATATTATTAATGCTGCAATTAATAATAATGTTGATAGAGTTTTTGCAATAAGTTCCGACAAAGCTTCTTCTCCTACTACTTTATATGGAGCTACAAAGTTTGTGTCTGAAAAATTATTTAATCATGCAAATACTTACACTGACAATTGTGGAACAAAATTTAGTTGTGTAAGGTTAGGTAATGTTTTAGGAAGTCGTGGTAGTATTATACCGGTATTTAAGGAACAAAGCAAGAATGGAAATCTAAAAGTAACGGATCCAGAAATGACAAGGTTTTTATGACCCCAAAACAAGCATCTGATCTAATATTATCAAGTGTTGAAATAATGAATGGAGGAGAAATTTTTGTACCTAAATTAAAAACGACAAGAATCATGGCTTTGGCAAAAAGGATTGCTCCAGACAAAGATATTGATATTGTAGGAATACGACAAGGTGAAAAACTTAGTGAAGAATTTATATCTGATGTTGATGCAAAGAGTTCTATTGAACTTGATGCTAGGTATGTTATAATGCAACCTGATCAATTTAATAAATATAATGAAATATGGAAAAATGCAAAACAAGTTCCAAAAGATATAAATTATAATAGTTCTAATGAAAAATATATGATGAGCGATAAAGATTTAGATGAACTTATAAGTCAATATAATTAGTTTATTTCATACATATTTATATTTGCATCATTATATTCTTTGTAATATTTTTTAAGAAATATTTCTGGATTTTTATATAAGTTATCACAGTTATCAATTAATCTATAAATTTCTTTTTCCGGTATTACAACTTTAAATTTTTTACCAAAATGGTTAGATATGACAACATCTATATATTTGATATTCTTAAACATTGGAATTTGTTTTATGTTATCAATATTTTTCAATAAAATATTTAATGCACCTTCGGTATTATACAACTCATGAAAAACAGGACTCTCTGCCCACAAATGTTCTTTATTTGTGCCGTTATCTGCTATATATAGATTAATAGAATAATTTTCAGATTCAGGTTTTAAAGCTACACCTCCTTCAATTTTAGTATATTCTTTTCCGTATTTGTTTTGAAATTCTTGTCTTCGTATGTCCCACATATTTACTGGATTTTTTATGGGTGGATAATAATCCAATGAAGTCAATTCTATTGGATTATTAGTATAATATTCGGTAAGTGCTTCTACTTCCTTTTCAGACCATTGGGAATTATGCGTAGCTAATGAGTCACGAATAACATCTTTTTTATCTCCCACATCAATATATGCAACTATTGGGGCATTTGTTGATGCTAAAAAATCAAAAGCATCTGTCTCTGCGTTTTTTGTAATTTCTTTAAAAACACTTGCTCTTTGTGGTGATATCGCAATTTGGTAAGCCTTAATATTATTTTCTTTTGCTAAATTATATGCAAGTTCTCCAACTTTTTTATGATCAAAATTACTTGTAATTCCATCTGGACCAAAAGATAAAATAATTTTCGGTTTTACTTGTTTTATAACGTCAGAAAAATTTTTATAGAGGTTTTTGCTATTATTTTTTTCACATAATTCTAAATCTGGATAATCAAATTTTAAAGGATTTCTTGTTATTCCCAAAATATTTAATGATTTTAAAAGTTCAGATTCTCTATGTTTTGTCAAATTGTCTTTTGTTGAAGGTGCTCCATTCTTATAATGTCCTTTTTCACCTTTTGCTGCATATACAACTTGAACACTTTGACCGTTTTCAATATATTTCAATATTGGTAAAAAAAAGATTTCATCATCAGGATGTGCCATTAAAACTAAAACATCAGCTTCTGGGACTTTTGAAATATCTTTTTGCCGTAAAATTTTCAAATTTAGATTATTTTTGTCAATATCACTAAGATTTATATTATTAATTTTTTCACCAGTTAAAATTTTCTCATATAAATCATTTTGTTGTTTTACCGCTAAAGTCCAATCGCTATTGTATTGCATTGAATTTAATATCATAGTGTCAAATTCTTCACTACCATATATATTTATAGCTTTTTGTATTGTATTGGATAATTCTGAAACTGGATCTAGTGATTTTGAAAAATGAGTCGGAGTTAAAAAACCCATTGCTTTTTCTTTATCCATTTCTGGAGTTATTAGACAATCTTTCATGCTTCCAACAGGAGAACTGACAGGGACAGCCCCCATTCTCATAGACTGATAACCAACTAAACCGCAGGTTTCAGAACGACTGGGGATTACGGAAATATCAGCACCTGCAAGATATTCATTTATAGGAACATAAGCATCTATTAAAACAACTCTGCCATTATATTTAGGATTATTAATAACATTTTTTGTAAAATCTTCTAACATTTTTGGATTTAATTTGCTTATATTAGGCAAACCAAATATAAAATTTGCTTTGCCATCATTGTCTAATATTTTTTTTGCCATTGCAAGAGCAATATCAGATCCCTTTTGGTTTGTATCAAACCTGCTTATATTAACTAAAAGAGGATACTTCTTATATTTTTTATCAAGCCAGCCATATATTTTTGCGTTTTCAGAACTATTAATTATTCTTTTATCAAAATTTTTTTAGAAATATTTTCTTTACTAAATTGTTCAAATAAAAAATCTTTATTGTTTTTTTCCCCAGTTTTATATGTTCTGATGCTGTACGGGTATTTTATTTGTTCAGGATTAGATGGATTATATCTATCAGGATCAATTCTATTTAAAATTGCAGAGCCTTTATTGATATTTAGTCTAAGCATATTATATAAACTTTGTGATGAGAAATATGGATCACTTAATAATTCAAAAAAATGTGCATTTGATATTGTAAACCAAGCATCAGCTTTATCTATTGCGTTGACAGTTGGATTAAAATCCTGGTTTTCATCCCAATTTATTTCTGGAAAAGTTTTTCTTACAATATTATTCAATTCTACATGTGAATAAAAATTTTGTTTATCATATAGAATTTTTTGATAATTTTCTGCTAAATTTTTTAGAACAATATTTAATGCATCTGGATTATTAACTAATTTGTTTATATCATAATATAAATTTTTATTTTTTATATTTTTTAACAAAAATACTTTTATTATTTATTATTAGAGTAAATATTTCTTTTTTAAAATTCTTATTTGATTTTAATCGTTCAATCTGAGCTGTAGAAAAACAGTTTAATGCTGCAGCTAAAGGACTTACTTTGCCATGAAAATTTGAATTTGCATTTAATAATTCATGTACTGATTTCATTTCTAACCTTTGTGTGTCTGCAAATTGTGCATAGGTGGTATGCCAATCTTTTGTATGCAATATTTTTGGATTAAAATTTTCTTTAGAATTTTTCATTTTTTCCAGAAGAGCTATTGATGCAAAAGAAAATGCTGCATATTTTTCAAATAGTGCGTAATCATCCATCGAATATTCTTTGTTTAAAGCATTTATTTCTGGGAAATATATAAAATAAGCAGGAACTTCATTTTTTGGATTATTTGCTTTATATAATTTTGCTTTTGAAGATCTAACACCGTAATTAAAATGTGTTTCAATTCCAGTATCGATAATATTAAACTTCGATAAAGAGTTATAGTAAGGGAGCATTATTCTCAAATCTTTTTCAGGATAATGCTCTTTGTATGCTTTTGTCATATCCCTTGTTACAGAACCTAATCCCCCTGCAACAGAATATGGAACACATTCTGTTGCTAAAACAACTATCTGATTAGGATTTTTATCTTTCCCTAAAAAATAAATTTGATTTGACGTATTATATGTTGAGTTAATGGGTAATGAATTCATTACATTTTTATTGGAAAAATCAAAATAATATCTTTTTTCTATGCTTCTAATTTTCATAATCTACCTAAAGTTTTATCATTTATCATATTAAAACATCTAACAAAATATTTTGCTATTTTTTTATATTTTTACAAATATTTAATCTAATAAGAAATAAGATTTTTAACTATAGTACTTTTTTTGATTAATTTCGGTCATTTTTAGTATATATATAATTTGCATTGTCTCATTGATGTTATAGGTGCTAATTAACATTTTTATCCAGTTTTATTCAGCTTGACTGAGTTTAAAAAATGCAGCACTACACAAATATTACACAAAACTCTAAAAAACATCCAAAATTTTGCAATAAAAAAGACCCCTTAAACTAGGAGTCTTCTTTAATATGGGCCGCAGTGGACTCGAACCACCGACCTCACC
>CALVGY010000066.1 GCA_944327215.1 Candidatus Gastranaerophilales bacterium
AGATAGCAAAAAACGGAACAGTTTTAGGACACGAAATAGTTGCACAAATTGTTGAAATAAATTCTGATACGTTTTTTAAACCAGGTGATGTAATAGTTACATCTCATCATATCCCTTGTGGAGAATGCGTTTATTGCAAACACGGGAATGTATCTATGTGCAAGCATTTTAAATCAACGAATTTGCTCCCCGGAGGATTTTCTGAATACGTTTATTTGAGTGAAGAACATTTACAAAATGTTGCTCATTTAAAACCTGAAAATTTAACAGAAATTGAAGCTTCTTTTTATGAACCGTTAGGTTGCATAGTTAGAGCTGTTAAAAGAGCGAACCTTTTAAAAGGCGATATTGCATTAGTTGTAGGACTTGGCTCTATCGGTATTTTAACTGCTCAAACATTAAAAGCTTTTGGATACAATGTAATCGGCTGTGATTTAATTGAGGAAAGAATTGAATTTATAAAGACATTAGGGATTGAGGCATTTGATGTTAGAAAATTGCCGGACGATTTCAAGGCTGATGGTATATTTATGACATCAGGAGCAGATAAAGCTATTGATACTGCTTTAAAATATGTGAGAAACGGTGGTAAAATTTTAGTATTTTCAAGCACTCCGTCTGATTTGTCATCTTATCCTAATAATGAAATTTATTACAGAGAATTGACGGTTTTGGGAAGTTATTCTCCATCTCCTGCTGATTTGAAAGATTCTCTTGAATTGTTGAGAACAGGTAAAGTTAATGTAAAATCTATTTCAACAGAATATAAATTTGATGATATTCAAAAAGCTTTTGATGATACAATGTCAAACAGAATTTTGAAAGCATATATTAAAGTAAAGAGTGATGTGTGATTAATTTAAAGGTGATTAAGATATGCGAGCTATTCAATATTATGGGCCACAAGATATAAAGCTGGAAGAAGTAATGGTAAAACCGCCTGAAGAAGGTGAAGTTGTCGTAAAGATTATGTCTGCTTTGACTTGCGGTACTGATGTAAAAACATTTAGGCGCGGTCATCCGGTTTTGATAAAATCTGTACCATCAGGTTTTGGTCATGAATTTGCCGGAATAGTTGAAAAAGTCGGAAAAGGAGTTACAAATGTAAAACCTGGAGATAGAGTTGTTGCGGCAAACTCAGCTCCTTGCGGACATTGTTTCTTTTGTAAGAGAGAAGAATATAATTTGTGCGAAAACTTGGATTTGCTAAATGGTGCATATGCTCAATATATTACGGTTCCTGCAAGAATAGTTGAAAAAAATATGTTGATATTGCCTGATAATCTTAGTTTTGATAAAGCTGCATTTTGCGAACCTTTAGCAAATGTCGTTCATGGAGTTGAACGTACAGGAATAAAACCAGGGCAAACAGTTGGTATTATTGGAATAGGACCGATAGGACTTATGTTTGCAAGACTTGCAAAATTGAAGGGAGCAAATGTAATTGTTGCAGGCAGAAATCCTATAAAGTTAAAGGCTGCTGAAGATTTTGCTCATGCAGATGAAATAATTGATTTAACAAAATATCAAAACCCTGAAAAAATATTCAGAGAATATACAGAAGAACACAGAGGACTTGATGTTGCGGTTGAATGCGTTGGGCTTCCTGAAATTTGGGAAAGAATTTTTTCTTGCGTGCGCCCGGGTGGTACAGTTCACTTTTTTGGTGGTTGTAAATCAGGTTCAACTGTTACTTTTGACACGACAAAAATGCATTATGGCGATATTACATTAATGAGTGTATTTCACCATACTCCTAAATATTTTAGGATGGCTCTTGATTATATCGCATCAGGAGAATTGGAAGTTGAAAAACTTATCACGGATACTCTCCCTCTTGATAAGGTTGAATGGGCAATGCATCAGCATATCGACGGGAAAGCTATTAAATTCTTGATAAAACCTTGGATGTAAAAAATAAAGACCGGTTAAATAATCCGGTCTTTTTAATATAAACTCTCTTATCTTTTCTAAACAATAAGCACTACTTGACTGCACGCAGTCCAGTTTGAATACCCGCATCCGCATTAATCATTTTAGCGGATGTTAACGCCAATTGACGGCGTTTTTTCGCTCCTCTTAATATAAATTCCACACTGTCGCATACATTACACGAAGGTGTTACAATCTTTTTTAACATATCTGTTTATCTCCGATTTTTATTCTGATTACAGATTTTATATCGGATTAAATTTTTCAAATCTTTAATATTTTCTGGTTATTTGTAAATATTTTGTAATATTGTTTTATCGTAATATTTAATAATGAATTGTATAAAAAAAAGAACCCTTTTGAAGGGCTCTTTTTTTATTTAATTTTAAAACTTACACAGCGTAAACGCTAACTTGTTTTCTGTCACGTCTGTGTGCTTCAAATTTTACTTGACCGTCGATTAAAGCATATAAAGTATCATCAGAACCAATACCTACATTGTTTCCTGGGTGAACTTTAGTTCCTCTTTGACGAACAAGAATATTACCGGCTTTAACGATTTCACCGCCGAATTTTTTAACGCCTAATCGTTTCGCTTCTGAATCGCGGCCGTTACGGGTAGATCCCATACCTTTCTTATGTGCCATAACTTTATTCTCCTATATTATAATTATCTGTTTTTTGGTTATCCGCAGTTTCGGATGATTTACTTAAGCTTCTTCAGTAGTTTCAGCAGCTTTTTTCTGAGCTGAAGTTCTGATTTTAGAAATCATAACTCTTGTGAAGCCTTGTCTGTGTCCTTGTTTTCTTCTGTAACCTTTTTTAGGTCTTTGTTTGTAAACAATAATTTTTTTGTCTTTGTCATGTTTAACGATTGTACCTTCAGCAGAAGCTCCTGCAACGTAAGGTTGTCCTACTTTAGATTTTTTACCGTTTACGATCATAACGACTTTATCAAAAACTACTTTTGAATCTTTTTCGCCG
The DNA here is from genome assembly GCA_944327215.1 of Candidatus Gastranaerophilales bacterium. Classification (GTDB taxonomy): domain Bacteria; phylum Cyanobacteriota; class Vampirovibrionia; order Gastranaerophilales; family Gastranaerophilaceae; genus Stercorousia. The sequence goes on from CALVGY010000066.1 coordinate 2,917, forward strand.
TCTAGTAATTCAACATCAAGATATCTTCCTTCTTCTACTTGATATTGTTTTCCGCCTGTTTCTACTATTGCGTACATTTTCTTTCCTTTCTGGTTTCGTTTTTTCGAAATAGCTTACGGGATTGCATATACCGCCTTTAAAAGGTTAAGGTCAAGTTTTGAAACATTTTTATTACCGGCTTTATATTACAAATGTACTCGGGTAAATTTGTTTTTTATGTTTCAGAATGGCTTGTCCCTCGCATCCGTTTTGCTTTATAAGCTTTCGAAAAATTGTCAACGAGTTACCGCATACTAATACATCAACTATTATCCACTGCTCAAAACCCCTTGTCAAGCACTATTAACATTTATTAACTTTACGGTTCTGTGGGTTTGTTTGCGGTAAAATTAATTTAGAGAGGGAGATTGATTTTTTGATGAAATTTACTGTTGAAGAATTAAAAATAGCAACAAATGCTGAGGTAAAAGGTAGCCAAATCGGCGAATTTGAAATTTCGACTGATACTAGAACGATAAAAAAAGGTGATTTATATTTACCGTTGAAGGGCGCAAATTTTGACGGTGAAAATTTCTGTGATAAAGCAATTGAAGCTGGTGCTTCAGGGTGCTTTTGTACAAGGGATTGTAAAGCTGATTTTACATTAAAAGTTCCTGATACATTAAAGGCATATCTTGAAATAGCAAATTTCGCCCGTAAAAAATATAACCCGACAGTTGTTGCAATAACAGGAAGTTCCGGGAAAACCACAACTAAAGAAATGGTTTATTCTGTTTTGTCAGAAAAATTTAAGACTCACAAAACTTTTTCAAATCATAATAATGAAATCGGATTTTGCCAAACAGTTCTATCAATGCCTGAAGATACTCAAGTTTTGATTGTTGAGATGGGAATGCGCGGGTTTGGCGAAATTGAGTTGATTACAAAATATGCTCAACCTGATTATGCAATTATCACAAACGCAGGTTCCGCTCATATCGGAAGACTTGGTTCTCTTGATAATATTGCAAAGGCGAAATGTGAAATTACGAAGTATTTAAAAAATGCGCTTATTGCAAATGATAATGAAAGAATTAAGAAGTTTGCAAATTTTGATGGAGAAAAGATTTTTTATTCAATAAATGACGTTAAAATTTTAGACAAGAAAAGCGGTTATTCAAAATTCATATATGCAGGAAAAGAGTATGAATTAAATGTCGAAGGTGATTATAATATAGAAAATTCTCTTTCCGCAATTGAATTGGGTTATAAACTTGGAATGTCTTATGATGAGATAAAACGTGGTTTAGGGAAATATCGTCCTATTGAAAAACGTTGGGAAATGCAGAATGTAAAAGGCTTTAATATTATAAATGATAGTTATAATGCAAACCCTGAATCTATGAAGGCTTCTGTTTCTACATTTTTAGAGCTTTACAAGAATCCTGTAGTAATTCTTGGAGATATGGGAGAACTTGGAGAACAAGAAGTTAAATTTCACAAGGGTGTTGGAGATTTCTTGGGCAAAAAATTCAAGGGGAACAAAATTGATTTCCTTGTTGTTGGCAAACTTGCAAAATTTATTGGAGATGAATTAGCACAGTATGAATTTGATGTAAAATATTTTGCCGACAATCTTGAAACATCTCGTTACATTCTTGATAATTTACATGAGGGTATTACAATATTTTTAAAGGCTTCCAGAGCCATGAAGTTTGAAGAAATAATAGAAAATTTAAAGAAATAGATGGAGAATTATAATTTATGATAATGCTTGCTGTAGCTTTTTTACTAGGAATGATATTATGCTTACTTTTCGGAGTTCCATATATAGATTTTTTACGTAAACATATGATTGGTCAGTATGTAAAAGATTGTGCTCCGGAAGCTCATGCTAAAAAACAAGGAACTCCGACAACAGGCGGTGTATTTATAATTATTGCAATTATATTGGGATCTGTAATTGCTCTTGCAATGGCTCAAAGGCTTAATACCAGCGCTTTTATTATTCTTTTAACTTTATTATTTTATACATTTGCAGGATTTCAAGATGATTATATAAAAATTAAAGGGAAAGGTAATGATGGGCTTACTCCGAGAGGAAAGCTTTTAAGACAAATAGCAATTGCTCTTTTGCCTACTTTATTTCTAATGATGACAAAGACAAATGCAGGCGATGTAAGCTTTGGTCATTATGTTTTACATTTAGGCTGGTTTTACCCTGTGTTTGCGGTTTTCGTAATTACAGGAGCTTCAAATGCTTATAATTTAACCGATGGATTAGACGGACTTGCAGCTTCTACAGGTATTTTTGCATTTGTTGCGTGTGCAATAATTTCTTTATTTTCAGGGTGTCCTGAGGGGGGAATTATTTCAGCTTGTGTAGCAGGAGCTTTAGCAGGATTTTTAAAATATAACAGACCAAAAGCAGAAGTCTTTATGGGAGACACTGGATCTCTTGCTATTGGAGGTTTGCTTGGAACTGTTGCTGTGATGGGTAAGTTTGAAATTTTACTTGTTATAATTGCAGGGATTTTTGTTATGGAAACTCTTTCTGTAATTATTCAGGTTACATGCTTCAAAACTACAGGTAAAAGAGTTTTTAAAATGGCACCTATACACCACCATTTTGAGTTGTGTAATTGGAGTGAAAAGAAAATTGTTGCTGTATTTGCCGCAGTTTCTGCTTTGCTTTCTATTTGTGCCATAGTTTTATATTTTTTCTTAAATAGAGGTGTTTTATAATGAAATCAATTTGTCCTAATTTAAAATTATTTGATAAAAAAGTTTTGGTATTAGGCTTGTCAAAAAGCGGAATATCTGCTGCAAAATATTTAAATAAAGTTGGTGCTGATGTTTATTTAACTGAAAGCAGAGAACAAAGAGCAGAAGATGCTGATAAGGTAAAAGAACTTAAAGATTTAGGAATAAATGTTGAAACCGGCGGACATAGTGAGGAATTTATAAAAGATTCTTATATTGCAGTTACAAGCCCTGGAATTCCTCCTCACAGTGACATTATGAACCGTTTGAGAAAAGAAAAAATAACTGTAATGTCTGAAATTGAACTCGCTTATACTCAAACGGGTGTTCCGTTTATTGCAATTACAGGGACTAATGGTAAAACTACAACAACAGCCTTGACTTCTTATATTTTATCAAGTGAATTTAAAGCTGAACCTTGTGGAAATTATGGTGTTCCTCCTTGTGATTTGTTAGATAAAGATCTTGATTTTATGGTTTGTGAATGCAGTTCTTTTCAGTTAGAGTATAGCAATTCATTTGTCCCTCAAATTTCTGTATGGACAAACTTTACTCCTGATCATATTGACTGGCATGGAGGTTTAGAAAATTATTTCAAAGCAAAGGCAAAAATCTTTAAGGGCCCTCAAGCTCCTCAATTTTCTGTCTTGAATGCAAAAGATGAAAGGTTGCTTGAGTTTTCAAAAGAGTGTGGCGGAACAGTATTTTTGTTTGATGCAAATATAGGCGATAATTGCTCTTATATAAAAGATGAAGCTATATATTTTAAACGCAGCGGAAAAGAAGAAAAAATCATTGAATTAAAAGATTGTCCATTGATAGGTAATCATAACTATCAAAACGTTATGTGTTCTATTATTGTTGCAAAAATTGAAGGTGTCTCAAATGAAGATATTAAAAAATCAATAATGTCTTTTAAGGTTCCTGAACATAGATTGGAAAAATTTGCGCAAAGTGCAAAAACAATTTTTTATAATGATTCAAAAGCTACAAATCCGGAAGCAAGTCTTGTTGCAATCAATTCATTTAATGATTGTGATGTAGTGTTAATTGCAGGCGGCAGAGATAAAAATACTGATTTAACAGAATTTTGTGATGCTATAAAAAAACATATAAAAACAGTAGTTTTGATAGGTGAAGCAGCTGACAGATTTGATGAAAATTTGCGTAAAAACGGTTTTGATAACATAATAAGAGAAGATTCTATGGAACATGCAATTGATAAATCAATTGAATTGAATTCAGATGTTGTTTTATTGTCACCGGCTTGTGCAAGTTTTGATATGTTTAGCGGATATGAAGAAAGAGGAAGGGTGTTCAAAGAATATGTCTTATCAAAGATCAACTAGAAGAAATCCTCGAGATAATAGAGATGAACAGCCTATACAAAGTGTTATAATATCTTCGCCTGATAAAACGCTTTTAATCGTTGTAGCATTTCTTGTCATAATAGGTTTTTTGGCAATATTTTCTGCAACGGCACCAAAATGTTTGGATGAAGGCGGAAATCCTGCTCAATTTTTAATAAAACAGGTAATATGTTTTGTAGTCGGTTTTTTCGGTTTGAAATTTTTTATGAACTATGATTATAAAAAACTTGCCGATTGGAACGTAATCATAATGGCATCAATTCTTGTTGCTTTGGTGCTTGTCGATTTTACACCTCTTGGGGTTGTCGTAAACGGTGCAAAACGATGGATAAATATCGCAGGTTTTCAGTTGCAGCCGTCAGAATTTGCAAAACCAGCAGTTGTTTTATTGCTTGCTGGGGCTTTTAGAAAAGATGCAAATTTGTTGGATCAAAACAAATGGGTGTGGGCGTTTTTTCCAATTATTGCAATGGCAGGTTTAATCTTTATTCAACCGAACTTATCAATGGTAATTCTTCTTGGAATGACAACTGTTGTTATGTATATGGCAGCAGGTGGATCTATGAAGTTATTTTTAAGTTGTGTTGGGGCAATGTTTGTGACTGTAATTGTTGGGTTAACTACAATTATCAGGCCATATCAGCTTCAGCGTGTTAAAACTTGGTTAAATCCTGATTTGGATCCTTTGGGGGCAGGATATAATATTATACAATCTTTAATTGCATTTGCCTCAGGCGGATTTAGCGGCGTTGGTTATGGCGGCTCTATTCAAAAATTGTCATATTTGCCTGAATGTCATACCGATTTTATTTTTGCAATTATAGCTGAAGAATTAGGGTTTGTGGGGTGCGTGCTTGTCATAGGTTTATTCTTTACATTTATGCAAAGAGGCTTTTTGATTGCTGCAAGATGTCCTGATATGTATGGAAAGCTTTTAGCTGTTGGAATTACTTTTTCTATTACGTTCCAAGCATTTATGAATATGAGTGTTGCAAGTTCATTCTTACCGACAACAGGTGTTCCGTTACCTTTTATAAGCTATGGCGGTTCTTCTTTAATTGTTTGTTTAATTATGGTTGGAATACTCTTAAATATTTCTAAAAAACGAATAAAAAAAATAAGGAATAGGTATTAATGAGCAAATTTTTTATAACAGGTGGTGGAACCGGAGGTCATATATATCCTGCTGTAGCTGTTGCAGATGCTTTGAAAGATGATGAAATTTTTTATGTAGGAAACCCCAAAAATCTTGAATTTGATATTGTAAAACAAAAAGGTTATAAATTTTTAGGTGTAAATGTCCATGGTATGCCAAGAGTTTTAGGTTTTGATTTAATAAAATGGATGTTCCAATTAAGTTTTGCAATTTTAAAATGCTGTTTTTATATCTTAAAATATAAACCGGATGCTGTTTTTGGAACAGGAGGATATGTTTCTGCTCCAGCTTTATTAGCCGCAAAAATATTGCGAGTTCCTTATATGATGCATGATTGTGATGCTCAACCAGGACTTGTAACAAGAAAAATTGCTCCTTATGCAAAATCAGTTTCTTTGGCTTTTGAATGTGCAAAAAAATATGTTAATAACAAAAATTGCAATATTAATGGAAACCCTATAAGATCAGAATTTAAAACTCTTTCTAAAACTGATGCAAGAAAAAGATTGAATATTGAAGATAAATTGACATTGTGTATTATGGGCGGCTCTCAAGGTGCAAGAACAATTAACGATGCAGCTGTTGATATCGTAAAACATTTGTCAAAAGAGTATAATTTGCAAATAATTTTTCAGACAGGGAAAAGAAATTTTGATAATGTAATAGAACAGTTATTGAAAATTTATCCTGAATATGAAGCAGATAAAAATATTATTATAAAACCTTATTTTGACGATATGGTTACAGTTTTGAAAGCTTCAGATATTGCAGTTTCTCGTTCAGGTTCATTGAGTATTTCAGAAATATGTGCATCATCAATTGCTGCTATATTTGTTCCATATCCTTATGCTGCCGCTGATCATCAAAGAAAAAATGCAAAATTTATGGTTGAAAAAGGTGCAGGTTTATATATAGAAGATAGTGAACTTACAGCAAACAAGCTTTTAGAGACAATTACTTCTTTGATAAAAGATTCATCAAAATTAGCAGAACTTCAAAAAAAATCTCTTTCTCTTGCAAAATTTGATGGAACAGAGATGATTGTAAAACAGTTGAAAGAAATAAACAATGGAAAATAGATATGAAGATGCGATAAAACTATTAACATCGCAAGGAAAATTTTATATAAATCTTGGGCTTGATAGAATTTCT
>CALVGY010000067.1 GCA_944327215.1 Candidatus Gastranaerophilales bacterium
TTTCCTTCCTCAACAAATGCGGTCGTTAAAACTCTAGTATCTCCAAATTCCACAAGAACTGAACCCAAAGCATGTTTTGTATAATCTTTTATAAATTTTATTTCACGAGTTTCGTTATTTTTTCTACCTTCTCTTTTCATATTAACCTCTTTATTCGTAATCCCACATATATATCTGTCCACAATATCTACATACTGCATGATCATTCATAAATTGCAAATCAGGAATAAATTTGTATCCATCAACAGTTATTTCTATATCACCATTTTTATTATATTCCTGCTTAAAATCTCGACTACCTCGATAATCAGGAGAAAACATCAATTCAAATTTATCTTTTGATTTGCAATTTTTACAAATAAACATACTACTCTAATACTCGTCATCTTCAAGTCTTGCACGTCTGATAATTTCAGGATCTATACCCCTTTTTTCAATTTTAAAAGTTTTTGCAGAAACTTTCTTTGAAGATTTTCTCTTTTTTTCAATTACACCAGTTGAATCATCAGAATATAAATTTTTATACCACAATGTCCAACAAATACTTCTTATTGGCAAAGTAAATCCAACAACAACAAAGAAAACCATTTGTTTTACAATTTCACTTCCAACAATTGCGGGAGTAATATGGAATTGTTCCAAAGGTTCTAATGGCAGAGTATAAGCCCAAGTTTCAAACGCTTTTGATAAAACTTCATTTAAATTCAGATAATCAAAGATTACAGACAAACCCGCCGGTAAAAAATAATAAGTTATAGCAACTAACAAAGACATTAATAAGAAAGTTCTTGCAAATCTTCCTTTTATAAGGCTCATACTTCTTTTAAAATCACCAATCGGGGAAACTCCGTTTTCAAATGTAAACACTTGAAATATTAGAATAAAATAAATAAAAAATATTGCACCTATTACCCAAAATATAGGAATAACCGATAAAAATGTAAAAATTCCGAATAAAATCCATAAAATAATATAAGAAAAACTTCTGCTTGTTACGACTTCGTTATGAGCTCTGAAATCATAGACTCTTCCTGTATTTAAATACCCATCAGTCATGGAATTTATGGCGCCATACGCAACAAGGTAATCCCAAAAAGCTTTTATAAATATAAGCAACCCAGGAATTACTGTTATCACAACAACCGTTAGCAGAGTAGAAAATTCGTTTAACGGGGCATATTTTACAGCCAAATTTTGATAATTTCTGGTAAACCAATAAGTCAACCCAAAAATCATAAATAAACCAACTAACTGTCCCAAAACAGGAAAAGCCATATATAAAAGGAATTTATGTATATTTAATGCATAAATTTTTATCCCTTCAAAAAATATAAGCCACGCACTTCTATCTTCTCTTGCCATTTCTCTCCTACAAATAATTTTATTGTATAATAATTTTATTACAAATATGGAAAATTACACAGAAGAAGATTATTTAAATAAAAAAGTTAACTTACATATACACACAAAATTTTCTGACGGCGAAGCTACTCCGGCAGATATTGTTAAACAAGCAAAAGAAAAAGGATATAAAAAAATTGCAATTTGTGACCACAACACAATTGAAGCACATAAAATTATTAAAGATGACATATTAATTCCTGCCGTAGAATTTGATGTATGGTGCGGATATGTTTTCATGCATTTACTTGCTTATAATATTGATATTTACAATAAAGAATTAACTCCATTTTTTGCAAAATCTAAAAAAGAAACAGAACTTGATATAGTAAGAATTTTTGCGAAAAGAGATATTAAAAAACTTATTAAAGCAATCCATAACGCAGGCGGCATAGCAGTCCTTGCACATCCTGCATGTTGTTGGGCAATCAGTCTTGAACGTTTTGTGAAAAAACTTGTTTCATACGGCTTGGATGGGATAGAAGTTTATTATCCTTATGAAAGACACAGAGGAATAATTAAATTCCATAGAGCTGAAACTGTCAAAAAAATTGCAAACAAATTTAATTTGATTAAAACAGGTGGAACAGACCTGCATAAAGCAGAGTTGAACTAAGATTTGTCTCTTATTTTTTCAAGGCCTTTTTGAATTCCTGAAGAAGATGCTGCACCTGCAATTACGCCTACACCCATCCCAATTAATGATCCTAATGCTCCACCATATTTTGCACCTAATGCACCCAAATATCCCATGCCTGCAGTAATACCTAAAACATTTAAGCTCGATTTGCTAAATTGTATACCAAATGATTTTGCTTTTTCTTCTGCACTATCACCTTTTTTTAGAGATTTTATAATTTTGGGGAGTTCTAAAATTCCCATAAACGCAAGCCCTAGAACTGTTGTCCGTTTCAATGCACGACCTGTTAATTCTTTAAGGCCCAAGAAATCATGTTTTACAATTATTTCTCTAACAGGAAGAGATTTACCCCATAAGTCTTTTACTTTAGATGTTATACAAGGGCCGTTTTCTATTCCCAAAATATTTTGAATATATTTCCCAAATTTTGTATTATATAATGTTTTATCAGCTTTATATAACCTGTTCACAATTCTTTGCGCACGCTCCGATTTTGCTTTCTTCATTAATTCATGCAGCAAAGTGCCTCGAAAAAACGAAAAATCATGTTGGAATTTTTTATAATCATAAGCTTTTGGAATACTTTTTCTTGTCAGAGCACAAGCAGAATGATTATATGCAGCTTTTAAGTCTCTACAATCTTCAGGAAGGTTTACAAGTGTCAAAGCTGCAATTCCTGCAGCGCCAAAAACATCACCCTCTTTTAGCATATTAGGAATTCCTGATATTCTTCTTGCAGGAGCAACACTATTTACAACCGTTTGTTCTACAGGCTCGATTATACTATCTACAGCACTGTCATTATTATCTTTATGCGTTTTTTGATTATTATAAGAATATTTATTATTATGAGCAGAAAATGTTATTCGATCTAATGACACAAAAATACACCTAAACCTTATATCTACTCATATATAAAGTATTTTTTATTAGAAAAATTGCCTTTTTATTTCATATTCCTTAAATATGCTTCAATAAAACCATCCAGATCTCCATCCATAACAGCATCAACATTACTTACCTCATAACCTGTTCGATGATCTTTTACCATTTTATAAGGATGAAATACGTATGATCTTATCTGTGACCCAAAATTTATGTCAGCTGTTTCGCCTTTTAGCTGTGCGAGTTTCTTTTCGTGTTCTTCTTGGCGAATTGCCAATAACTTTGAAGCTAAAATCTGCATTGCGTTTTCTTTATTTTGCAATTGAGAACGTTCTTGCTGACACTTAACCACAATTCCAGTTGGTTTGTGTAAAATCCTGACAGCAGTCTCTACTTTGTTAACATTTTGTCCACCGGCTCCACCTGATCTCATTGTATCTATCTCAAGTTCCTCTGGTGGAATTGTAATTGTTTTTTCAAAATCTTCAATAATCGGAGTAACTTCAACCGATGCAAAACTTGTTTGACGTTTACCATTGGCATTGAACGGAGAAATTCTTACCAAACGATGAACACCTTTTTCAGCCTTGGCATAACCAAAAGCATAATCCCCTGTTACTTTTATAGTTGCTGATTTTATGCCGGCTTCTTCACCATCAAGCTTATCTAACAGCTCAACTTTCCACCCCTTATTCTCTGCCCATCTTGTATACATTCTTAAAAGCAAACTTGCCCAATCCTGAGCATCAGTTCCACCAGCTCCTGCATTAATTGTCAAAATTGCATCTGCTGAATCATATTCACCACCCAACATCTGTTTTACTTCAAAAGAATCACAAGCTTTTTCCATTAGTTTGATTTTGGAAAAACTCTCATTTATTAAATCTTCATCCCCAATATCTAAAGCGACTTGAGCATCTTCTAATGCATTTTCACAACTATCTAAAAACTCTAAATTATCCTTTATACTTCGAATCTTTGAACCTACATCTGAGGCTTTTTTTTGATCTGACCATACATCAGGCTGTTGCAGTTCATTTTCTAGACTGCTTAACTCTGATGAAAGTTTATCCCTGTCAAAGACACTCCTTTATTTTATCAAAACGAGAAATTAATGTATTTATTTGCTGTTTCTTTTCAATATCCATAAATTTATTTTACTATAAACATAAAAAAAACATTGTTGCATTCAACAAAAAAACTGCTATAATTAAATTTAACAAAGAGGGAAAGAGAAAATGGCAGGTATAGTCGAAAGTTATAAAAAAGTTTTTGAAAATAAAAAAAATAATTTGTGGATATTTTTAGTTTCCATTTTATGGACAGTTAGCTCATTATCTTTTGATATTGCAACCGGAAACCCTGAAAGCCCCAAACAAAATATTTTTGACATTATGTTCGGACTTTTTATCGGGGTATACAGTTTACATTTTCTCCACAATGCCATACAAAATATTAATGAAGGTTTGTTGCCATCATTTAAAGAAATGAAATGGAAATCTTGTATTGACTTAATTAAACTTGATGTTGTCTGGGGATTTTATGCCGTAATAGTTATTTTGGCAGCAATGTTATTATTCTTTACAGTTATACATTCAATAATTTTTCCAATTACAGTTGTTGTACTAACTGCAATTGTGGCAGTATTTGTTTATTATATTTATCTTGCATACGCAGATGAAATGAATACTAAAGGACTTTTTAATGTCACTTTAATATTCAAGATTATTAAATCAACTTTCAAAAATACATTCATTCAATTTAGTTTATTCCTTTTAGTAACATTACTTGCTGTACTCATTTGTATTTTAATATATGCAGTAGCCGCAATCACAGGAATTGACTCAATATGGAACATTGCTCAAGATTATTATATTCTTGATTTTATTGTATTCATTTTAGCTGCATATTTTATGATTATAACTTGGTATTTTGCGTATCCTTACTCTCTTATTGAAACTTATAAAGAAAAAGTTAGACCGATTTGCAGAAAGGATGTAAACAATGGCGAAAATGTGTGAAGGATTTAGCAGATTATTTTCTGGGAAAGAAGCTTTTCCAAGACAACTGACGCTATTTTCTATTTGTGGAATTATCGGTTTAATGCAAGGATGTTTTGCGCTTGGGGAAATTGACTTAAAATGGAAGTATACCATTGCAATCGTTTCTTTAATCTATACTTCTTTTCTTACGGGGTATGAAATTCTGTTTATGAAAGAGAGAATAGTTCCTGATATTGATTTGCGTTCTTTCACAATATTAAAAAATAAAATCCCATTAATAGTTTTTTTAGTATGCATACCTTTAACACTAACCCCGATTTTATTCCCGCATTTTCAAAAAACGGCTCTTTGTTTAGAAGCGATTCTGGCAATTCCTTTAACTATGATGCAGGCTGGTTTTTCTTACAACTTTAACAACAATGATTGGAATATGCTGTTTAAAAACTTTAAAATTTCCGATTATATTTTATTATTTATTAAAAGGTTATGGGTTATAATTCTTGCCTATATGATTACTTATGCTCTAATATTTTTTATATTTTTTGCAATTGGATTTGTAATCGCAATTTTGCACAAAGGTGATTTATCTGAGATAGGAATGGCTATTTCGTCAGGAGAATACTCAATAAAAGCTTTGGCAACTTATATGACAGGAATATTAATAATGTATAGTTTAACAATAGGTACTTTAGTTTGGGATTATGAAGTTATAAAAACTTTTGAAAGCGAGAAAAAATGAATACAGTTGAAATGATTTTAAATGGTTATAAAAAAATATTTTCAGGCTCTAATGCTTTGTTAAACAATATCATATTGTTTGTTTTGACAGGGATCATAGCTATTACTACATTATATTTTGAAAGTATTAAAAATGCAAAAATGACAATTTTCGATATTAATATTTTCACTTTTTTAAGTGCAATAATTTTAACTGTTTTGGTATCAGTTTATATTGGCGGATATACTTATAAATTTATTCATCAAGCATTTTCAGAAACAGAAAATTGCCTGTTGCCTGATTTTGACTTAAAACCAATTGGAGCATTTTTCAAAGCTTTACCTTTAGTTATAGTATGGATTGTATATTTAGCAGCCATTCTAATTATTGCAGGAATATTAATAACATTTGCTCCGATTTTAGGCGGAGTACTCGCCATAATATTTGTATTAATGGCTGTATTTACAACATTTGTATTCATTACTTATTGCGAAAATTTTGAATTTCAAGGATTATTTAACATTACTCTACCTTTCAGGTATATGGCAAAAACCTTACCAACAGTTGTAATTTTGGGACTTTTATTCATTGTTGTCGGGATGATATCATTGCTTTTATGCGGGCTCTCAGGCATAGCATGCGCAATACTTGGATTTACCGATCCTAAAATTTTAAGTCTTGTTGGTGGCATACTAGGAAGCTATTTTGGATGTCTTGCTCAATTTGTATGGTATTATTGCCTGGTACAAGTTTATAAAGAAAAAATTCAAAAACAGCAATTATAAAAAAAGCATCTTTTAAAAGATGCTTTTTAATCAACAATTTTAATTCTTCCATCATCCTTTATTTCCAGAGGTTCTGGATGTTTTTGGAAATAATCTTCAATACATTTTGTTATATCAAAATCATATTTTACAGCATTATCATAATTTTTTAACATTGTAAATCCGTCATGACCTTGACAGTAATAATCTGTTAATGCCGTTTTATAAAACTTATCCGTTCTAGGATTATTTATGTCTATTGGAGTTTCTTTTCCGTTTTTATCTACAAATGTTGCACTTTTCAACTTACCATCTTTTGATATTGTATATTTCAATCCGGAAACGTGAACTATACCCGGTTTGTTATTTGTGTTTACTAAAGATTTTGCAGAAACTTTTAGAGCATCAACAATCTGCTTTTCTGAGTAATTTGTCACAACTATTTTGTTCTTAAACGGTGAAATATCTTCTAGCCATCTTGTATCAAGATTCCCAGCTTCAAAATATCCACGAATTGTTGCAGAACCAAATAATGCTAAATCTGTAGCTAATTCTTCCTTTAGACAATCACACATAAAATTTGCATGTCCACTGGGCTCAATAGAATCATTTATTAATGGCGGAGGAGCAGAACTGATTTGACCAACTATTTTTGGCTTACCAACTATTTGCTCAAATACATGCCTTGCAGGGACATTCCTTTTGAACCCTCTTGTACTTGTGACATTATTTTGAATTTTGGTTAATATACCTTTGTGGTCAAACTCTACATTCAAAACCCCGAAATATCTACCATCACGACCAGCTTGTGTTATAACCACTGGTTCATTTGATTTTGAATAGAATAAATTATATTCAGGTTTTACATCTTCTACAAGATTGTGAGAGTGACCCCCCAGAATTATATCTATTCCTTCTGTTTCTTTTGCAATTCTTTGATCATAACCAAAACCTACATGGGATAATAATATAATCTTGTTTACACCTTGTTTTTTTAATTTATCAACTTCTGTTTGAACATCTTTAATTGTTTTATCAATTCCATCAACATTTAATTCATGGAAAACCTTGCCATATTTTATTCTTGAAAACAAATCTATAGGGCTTATTCCAATAACACCATACTTGTGTCCATTAATCTCTTGGACATAAGACTTTTGAATTTTATCATATAAAGGGCTCTCAGGCTTTAAATTAATATTACAAGCCAACATCTTGTAACCCATGTGCGGAACAAGTTCTGATATACGATCCTGAACATCAAATTCGTGATTGCCTAAAGCTGAAGCCATTATTCCCATAATATTTTGCGCTTCAACCATGACCTTATTGGCTTCAACAGGTTCACCAAGCTGAATATCTCCAGATGAAAACTTTAATTTGTCGGTCTGCTGAGAAGGAACAAAATGATCAAAAGCTCTTGAGGCAGTTATTGTTCTTTCTATGTTCATTGATTTCCCGTGAAAATCGTTTATATAAAAAATACTTGTTCTAACCGGTTTATTAGCTTCTGTTTTACCGTCTGGCAATTTTTTCTGAACTGCCTTATAGAGTAAATTAGATTGTATTGTATTCACGGGCGTTATCATTTATAAGGTTCCCTATATCTTTAAACACCCTAAAAATATTTTTTGCTATTTTAAAATTAAACAGTTTACAAAAATTATTATTCAAATACCATTGTCTGAATTTCCCAATCTTTTGACAATTCCAATGTCAAAAGTTCTGCATCTCCACTTACCTCTAAAAGAACAATCCCTTTATTGGAACAAACACCACCATCAGAAGAATGCAAACCTACTCTTGTTTTTATCTCACACCCAAAATCTGTTACAATTTTTTGAAATTCTAAAGCTTTTTCAAGACGATTTTCTAAACTTACACCTATAATTGTTGTAGTCATTTTATCCCTCTCATTATTTTGATAGTTACTTTTTAATTTTATAATTCCTTATAAAAAAATAACACCCGCAATCGGGTGCTACCTTTTATTAATTTTGATGAGTTTTAAATTTTATTTATTTTCTTGCTCATCCATAGCTTGAAGCTGTTTTTTCTTGTAATTGTAAATAACTGCATCTACAAGAAGCTCATAAGATTTCATATTCTCGATATTCGGAAATTCCTCTTTGAGTTGTTCTCTGACCATTGCTTCCAGCTTACGTTCGTCAGAACTTGATTTCAATTCGTCAACTCCGCTTATTAATCTTACATATTCAGGAGATGATTTATCCATTCTATGATTCATGAAATTTAACCAGCGCAACTTTGGACTAATTTGCTGTTTAAATGTTTTCACTATCTTTAAATTCTTAAAGCGGTTTAGCATCGTTGACTCCTACCATTATTGTTTCTTTAATTTATTACCTACTTTGTATTATTGTAAAGTATCCTGAAAAAAATAATTTACTTTTTTACATTGATAATTTACAATTCTTTATAATTTGCTAAAGTCTGCAAGATGATTGTATTTTGACTTCAATAAAGTTAAAAGTGCTAATCTGTTTTCTTTAACATTTTCATCTTTGTCCATGACTAATACATCATTAAAGAATTTTTCAACAGACGGATTAATTTCTTCTAACTGTTTTAAATAAGCATCATAGTCCATTTCATCATTTAAAGTTCCGATTTGATTTAAAAGCATAGCTTCTGCAGGCTCTTTAAACAAAGCTTTGTTAACTTGTTTTTTAGAATCTTCTTTCAAAATTCTCAATACTCTGTTTGCACTTTCTAGCATAGATGGAGAATTTAGTTTAGAAACAACTTCCACGCGTTTTATATAATCTGTTAAA
>CALVGY010000068.1 GCA_944327215.1 Candidatus Gastranaerophilales bacterium
ACTTCGGGTAATGTAAAACCAAGAAATTTGTTGTTGTGATATTCCATATCTTTATTATAACATTTTTTATTTTTTGCGCAACCTCTAAATAAGGAGACTAAGCTGAAATGCGCCCCCCCCCCGAAGTTCTAATCTTTTTAATTTCTTCCATTATATTGCTCCTTTTTAATATAAATATATATACTTCCTTATTTTTATTATAAAGGTTTTTTGAATTTTTGCAACCCTTATTTTTCAATATATGTACATGATAGATAAATACCTTACATAAACAGTTTGTGTATAATTAAAATATATTAATAATTCATGCCACCTTCTGTGATTATTCGGTATGCACAACTATAACCTTGTAAGTTAGTTTTACAAGTATCTTTATAAGGATTTGACCAATTAAAACTCGCCTCGTTAGAAACATAAGGTAGAATTTTACCATTCCCGTTTTTTGTAAGATAAAGAAAAAATGTATCACGACCTATCACGTTTGGACCTTTCTTACCATTTACATCTATTGTAAATAACAATTCCGGGATCCCCCAAGTCATGCTACCGGTAGATTGTTGAAAACCTAAACTCAGAATAACTCCATCATTAAGAATAAACACATAATCATTCCCAAATAAAGATTTGTAAGTATCTGCGGGCACCTGTGCACCAACTGTACCATAGTAAACAGATGTTTCACCATTAAGATATTTGTAATCTGATGCTGAAACTATTTTATCAGCACCGGTATTTTTACAATAATGTACATATTTTAATTTATTTTTGTAAAACTCGACAATTTTTAAATTATTATCTGCAGTACTTGGTTTATTGTAATAATCCCAAGACCAAGTTTTGGGTTCGCCATTTTCCTCTACAATTTGATTTGTTACATCCTGTAATACTGAGTAGGTCTTGATTAATCTCTCCGCATAACCTTTATTTCTTATTTTTGTTATCAAAGGACTCAATGTCATTGCAGCAACGACACCTATTATAACGATTGTAATCAAAACTTCGGGTAATGTAAAACCAAGAAATTTGTTGTTGTGATATTCCATATCTTTATTATAACATTTTTTATTTTTTGCGCAACCCTTATTTTTCAATATATGTACATGATAGATAAATTCCTTGCATAAACAGTTTATGTATAATTAAAATATATTAATAATTCATACCACCTTCTGTGATTATTCGGTATGCACAACTAAACCCTTTCAAATCCGGTTCACAAGTGTTTCTATAATCAATTCCACCATTAGGGAAAGTTTCATTTGCATAAGGCAAAATTTTCCCATCACCATTTTTCTTCAAATAAAAGAAAAAAGTATCTCTACCTATTTGATTTGGTCCGGCTTTTCCGTTAACATCAACCGTAATAAGCATATCAGGGGAGCCCCAAGCAACTCCGCCATATGTACCCTGTAAAAATCTAAAACTTATTACAACCCCATCATTAAGCACAAATGTGTAATTAATTTTACCTCCACTACCAGAAAATAAAACATTATTAGAGGGACCTGTTGCACCGACCAAGCCATTTAAATATCTATAACTTCCAGGCTTTATATAACATTCTGTTTCTACAACATTTGAATAATTTTGTTTACATTCTTTTACTATTTTTAAATACTTTTTATAAAAATTAATTACTTTATCATTTCCTCCAAAAGTACTAGAATCATAATAAATTGACAAACCCCAATCTTTTGGTAAACCATTTTCTTCTACAATTTGATTTGTTGCATTTTGCAACACTGAGTAGGTCTTGATTAATCTTTCTGCATAACCTTTATTTCTTATTTTAGTTATCAAGGGGGATAATGTCATTGCAGCAACGACACCTATTATAACGATTGTAATTAAGACTTCGGGTAATGTAAAACCAAGAAATTTGTTGTTGTGATATTCCATATCTTTATTATAACATTTTTTATTTTTTGCGCAACCTCTAAATAAGGAGACTAAGCTGAAATGCGCCCCCCCCCCGAAGTTCTAATCTTTTTAATTTCTTCCATTATATTGCTCCTTTTTAATATAAATATATATACTTCCTTATTTTTATTATAAAGGTTTTTTGAATTTTTGCAACCCTTATTTTTCAATATATGTACATGATAGATAAATACCTTACATAAACAGTTTGTGTATAATTAAAATATATTAATAATTCATGCCACCTTCTGTGATTATTCTTTCACCGCAACTGAACCCAGACATATTAAGTTCACAATTATTTCGTTCAAATCTATCAACAGAGGCGTATCCATTTTCTTGAGCATAAGTTTGGATTTTACCTTTTTTATTCTTATCCAAATATAAATAAAATATATCTCTGCCTATTTGATTTGGAGCATGTTTACCATTTACATCTATTGTGAATAATAATGAAGGCATACCCCAAGCAACACTTCTGTAAGTTTGACCAAAACCTATTCCCAAAACTATACCATCACTTAAAATAAATTTATTTGTACTATATAAAGGATGATAAGTTGTAACATAATCACCATTTAAATATCTATATTTTGAACAATTAATATTACAATCTGTTTCAATATAACTACCACTATTAACAGGACACGTCGTAACTATTTTCAATTTTTCTATATAATATTGTAATATTTGTTTGTTACCTTCATTATTAATATCAGAACCTTGATACTGTGTCCAAGGCCAAGTTTGGGGATCGCCTTTTTCTGAAACTATCTGGTTAGTTGCATCCTGTAATACTGAGTAGGTCTTTATTAATCTCTCCGCATAACCTTTATTTCTTATTTTTGTTATCAAGGGGGATAATGTCATTGCTGCAACGACACCTATTATAACGATTGTAATCAAAACTTCGGGTAATGTAAAACCAAGAAATTTATTATTGTGATATTCCATATCTTTATTATAACATTTTTTATTTTTTGCGCAACCTCTAAATAAGGAGACTAAGCTGAAAAGTGCCCCCCCCCCGAAGATATGCTTCTTAAATCTTTCATCTTGACTATTCTCCTTTCTTTTCTTTAATTAGTATAACAAATTTTTCTGTTTTTGCAAATATAACTATTTTTCTTTATGTATAATATGTTTATGAAATATTTAATTCTTTTAATTTCAATTATATTTGTATGGTCAGTTTTTATTGAACCAAATATTTTGACTGTCAAACATATAAACATCAAAGATTCTGCATTAAAAGGTTTGACAATCACTTTTGCAAGCGATTTTCACATAAAACCTTATGAAATGTATAGATTGAAAAGAATAGTAAAAGCAATAAATAAACAAAATTCAGATATAATAATCCTTGGCGGAGATTATGTAAACGGCCACAAAAAAGGTGCATCTTTACCGATTGACAAAATTTCAGAACAATTTTCATATTTAAAAGCAAAAAACGGAGTGTACGCCGTTATTGGAAATCACGACGGCTGGCAGGGAAAACAAGAGGTTATAGAAGAGTTAAAGAAGAATAATATTAACGTCTTATTCAACAGTAACAAATGTTTTGACAAATTTTGCCTTGCAGGAGTAGATGACCCTCAAACAGGTACTGCTGATATCAAAAAAGCTTTGCAAGGAACAAAAAGTCCAACAATTCTTATAACCCATACGCCTGATATCATGCCTGATGTCCCTAAAGAAGTAAATTTAACCCTTGCCGGACATCTTCACGGCGGACAAATAAGATTACACCAAGCATTGATAACCCCTTCTGTATACGGAAATAAATATGCAAACGGATACTTGGAAGATAATGGTAAAAAAATCTATACAAGCAATGGATTGGGGACAAGTATATTGCCAATACGCTTTAACTGTCTGCCGGAAATTGTTGTTATAACTTTTGACTAATCAAAATCAACCAACTCTTTTAAATTAACCCCTAAAACGTCAGCTATTATTTTTAATTTAGAAAGAGTAATATCTGTTTTAGCCGTTTCAACCATTGCGATAGTTGAACGAGAAATTCCTTCTACATCAAGAAAGTCATCTTGTTTTATATTTTTTTCTTTCCTGATTTTTTTTAAGTGTTGAGCAAATTTTTTCAGATATTCGTTATTCATGTAACTTATTATCAACCATATTGACACTTGAGAAAATCAGCCATATTGACATTTTTTGTCATTTTTTTAATTTTATTTCCTTTTTTGTTGATTTTTTTTTATATTTTTGTATAATAGTCTTGTAAAATTGAAAGGATAGCGTATGGATAAAAAATTAAAAAAAGAAATGCTTAGATCAATTGAAGTTACACGTGAAAGCATAAAAAATTCTCTCGACGTTACTCTTGAAAGCTATAGCGAAGCCTTTTCCAGATTAGAATTGCTAACCTACCTTATAAATGGCGATGAGTCAAAATAAGTTTTAAACATAATGTAGCATTTTTAAAGAATTATGTTATTATAATATAAAAACACTTTTAACCGAAAGTTTCGGAAACTTTTTTTAAAAAATTACATCTAATAAAATAAGTTGTACAACATTTGGTTAATGGTATTTGGAGGAAATAGTTTAAGAATGAGAAACATTATGAAAAAAAGTATTATATTTTTTGGAGCATTTTTATTACTTTCCGGCTGGGTAATTAGAGACAATGTTTTTGCTTACACTCCAGTGGATTTGTATGATAATGTCTGGAGATTAATCAACACCAAATTTGTTGATCAATCAAATAATTCTCAAAATTGGGCAAAATGGCGCCATAAATATGACAATCAAATAAAAACAAATGAAGATGCATACGTTGCAATTAATACAATGGTTGCAAGTTTAAATGATCCTTATACAAAATTTTTAGACCCTAAAGAATTTGCAGAAGAAACAAGTTCTATCAAAGGTTCACTAAAGGGTATCGGTATTCAAATCGGTGTTAAAGACGGAAAATTAATGGTTATTGCACCAATTGAAGATACTCCGGCTGAAAAAGCTGGGTTGAAAGCAGATGATGAAATTTTGGAAATCGACGGCGTAAGCACAAAAGGCATTACCGTTGACAAAGCTGCTGACAAAATCAGAGGAAAAGAAGGTACACAAGTTACATTGCTAGTAAAAAGAGCTGGTATGGAACCTAAATCTTACACAATTACACGTGCCGAAATTGAAGTGAAATCTATTTCACAAAAAATTCCTACAGACAATATAAAAGTACCTGATGATTTATGCTATATCAGACTAAGCTCTTTCATCAGCAGAAATGCAACAACTGAATTTGGTACTATATTAAACAACAACAAAGACAAAAAAGGGTTTATCATCGACCTTCGTTCAAACCCTGGAGGACTTTTAACAAATGCTATTTATATATCTGATATGTTCTTAGATGGCGGAACCATTGTCAGCACTGTTGACAGAGACGGATATAAAGAAACTCAAAGAGCCTCTGCAGGAGTTTATACAAACAAACCCGTTGTTGTATTGATTAACAAAGGTTCAGCATCTGCATCAGAAATTTTCTCAGGTGCGATGAAAGATAACCATAGAGCAATTATCATAGGTGAACAATCTTTTGGTAAAGGACTTGTTCAAGAAATCAATAAACTTCCATACGAATCAGGAATTAATATTACAATTCAAAAATATTTAACTCCAAACGGAACAGATATTAACAAAAAAGGAATTACTCCTGATATTGAAGTTAAGTTGACAGAAGAAGATGTAAAAAATAAAAACGATGTACAGCTGAAAAAGGCAATCGAGGTTTTGAGTAAAATGACAAGCGGACAAGAAATTGCAGCTCAATAAATAAAAATTATACAAAAGAAAATACCTGTTAATCAAAACAGGTATTTTTTTTATTGTAAAATATTCTTATGAATAAAAATATAATTCTAATAGGCATGATGGGTTGTGGAAAAACAACTGTAAGCGAAGAGTTATCAAAAGAGCTTCCACAATACACATACATAGATATAGATAGCGAAATTGAAAAAAGTACACAAAAAAAGATTTCGGAAATTTTTCTAAAACACGGCGAACCCTTTTTCAGAATGCTTGAATCTGAAAAAATAAGAAAATTTTGCAAAGAAAATGGTCGTATAATTAGTGCCGGCGGAGGAGCTTTTGAAAACGAACAAAATCGCGAAATTATGCTTAAAAACGGAATTGTAATCTATTTAAAAGCAACAGCTGATGAAATTTATAATCGCATAAAATCTGAAACTCACAGACCTCTTTTAAAACGTAATTTTTCTCTTGAAAAAATTGATACAATAATGAAAAACAGAGAAAAAAATTACTTAAAAGCAAACTATTCAATAGACACAACAGGAAAAACACCAAATAATATTGCAAAAGAAATTTTAGGAATTCTCAATGGTTAATCTTTCAGTAAATATTCAATCAAAAAATAAAACTTATCCAATAATTATAGAAAATCAATCCATTTCATTATTAAAAGAAAAATTATTATCTTTTTTACATGGAAAAAATTACCTTGTTGTAATCTCTGAAAAAGTAGAAAAATTATATGGAAAAGAATTTGGGTTTGATAAGTCTCAAAAATTCGTTTTGAAAGACGGAGAAAAAGAAAAGAATTTCAAAAATTATCAAAAAATTCTTGAAAAAGCTTTAAAAATGAAACTTACCCGTAACGATTCAATTGTTGCAATTGGCGGAGGTGTTGTTGGTGATATTGCAGGTTTTGCTGCATCAACTTATATGAGAGGAATTGGTTATGTTCAAATACCTACAACTCTTTTAGCTTGCACCGATAGTTCTGTTGGTGGCAAAACAGCTATTGATACAAAATTTGGAAAAAACTTGGTTGGAACTTTTTATCAGCCTGATATAGTTTTTATCAACCCTGTTTTTTTAAAAACTCTTGATGATAGACAATTTAAAAGCGGGTTGGGCGAAGTTGTTAAATATTCATTTATAGAAAAAAGCTGCAAGTGTGAAGAAGATTTGAATTTAACAAACTTTTTAAGTGAAAATGTTCAAAACATTATAGACAGACAAGAAAAAACTCTCGCAAAACTTATTGAAATTTGTGTTAAATTAAAAATTTCCGTAGTAGAAAAAGATGAAACCGAAAGTAATTTAAGAAAAATTTTAAACTTTGGGCATACATATGGACACGCTATTGAAAAAATTACAAACTATAAAAAATACACTCACGGAGAAGCTGTTGTGGAAGGGATTAAATTTGCCTTCAATTTAGCTGTAAAAAGAAATTTGATAGATAAAAATTACAAATATTTCGCTGATGATGTAATAAAAAAATTCAATTTCCGCGAAATTCCAGCATTTGATATGTCTAAAATGGTTGAAATTATGCAAATGGATAAAAAAGCAACATCAAAAAATATTGTCTTTATTCTACCGACAGACTATTCAACAGTAAAAGAATTCTCTCTTTTGCCTGATGAAATCGTATTATAAAAAATTTCTTTTTCTATTACGGTTTTTTCTTAAAAAGACCTGTAAGTTTTTTCCAACCATCTGAGAAAAAGTTTGAAACTTTTTTCGGAATATCTTTAACAAACGGAATCAATTTTGATTTGCACTTATATCCTGCAAAAATTAATGTTCCTGTTGCAATTATACCAAAAAACCATTTTTTCCAAGCCGGAGTTTTTACAATATTATTCTTATCTTGAGAAGGCTTGAATTCATCAACTGTTGGCTGCTCAAATCCGAGAACTTTTGGAGGATTTCCACCCAAAGGCGGAACAGCTACTGGATTGCCTACATAGCGCGGAGGCTGGCCTAAAACATAAGCCGGCGCATCAAAGTCTAAAACTCCACTTTGAGCTAGCATATCTAAACTATTGGCCCAACCTGCTGACATAATACCACCTTTTTCTTTTACACTTATTTATATAAAAAATTTATTTTTATAAAAATTGCTTTTTAATCTTTTATTTGTTAAATTTTGTAATATGAAAGAATTTGTACAAGAAAACAAATATCTTATTATCATTTGGATATTATGTATTTTAGGGCTTTTATTATTTTGCGGACATTACTCCGGAATTTTAATTGACTTTGGAAGAGAAGTTTATTACCCTCAAAGAATTTTAGAGGGAAAAGTTTTGTACAAAGATTTATTCAACATTTATGGCCCTCTTGCTTATCAAATCAACGCTATTTTTTATAAAATTTTTGGAACAAAACTGTCTACTCTTTACGGAGCAGGAGTTGTTTGTTCATTATTAACTGTTAGCGGAATTTTTTTGGTTGCAAGAAAATTTTTATCTGATTTTTTGAGTTTTGCAATTAGTTTATTTACTATCTCAATTGCCGTCACAACAACTTCTATTTTTAATATACATTTTCCTTATTCTTGGGCTGTTTTGTATGGATTGGCGGCTTTTTTGTATTCGCTATTTTTTCTTGTTGAATTTATTGACGAAAAAAATCCACAAAAACTTTGTATCAGCTCTTTTTTAGCAGGAGTTTGTATTACTTGCAAATATGATTTTGTTTTGTACGGATTAATTATTTTATTTTTTATTATTAAAGAAAAAAATATTAAAGCTCTTTTGTCATTTATTTTGGTTCCCATAATCAGTTATGGAATTTTATTTATTCAAGGATTAAAAATTTCAGAATTGACAAACTTTTTTAGTACCGTAAAAATTATGGCAAAAAGCAAGACTTTAACTTATTTTTACCAAAACAGCGGAATATATTTCCACCCAAAAGCAGTTTTGACCGATTTTGTTTTGTTTTTAAAATTTGTTATACCTTTTTCCGCAATTCTTGGCGGTGCTTTTCTTTTTGAAAAGAAAAAAGCTTTAGCTGTTATTTTATCAATTTTTGGATGGTGTGCTTTTTTATGGTTTTTCACTGGAAATTATAAAATTGCATTTGGTTTTCTGCCTTTGTTATTATTTATCTTTGCTTTGTGCAGTTATAAAAAATTTGATTTAAAATTATGTGTTCTTGTATTATCTGCTTTAGCTGCAGGTGCTAAAGTTTTTTGGATACTTCTTTTACAGAGTTACGGAAACTATTATATCGCAATTATTTTAATCGCTTTTTTTGCTCTTTTATTTAAATATCTTCCTCAAAAACTTGAAAAAACTTGTGGAATTTATATATTTGTTGCAGCCTTGTTTATTTTTATGTGTAACTTTT
>CALVGY010000069.1 GCA_944327215.1 Candidatus Gastranaerophilales bacterium
TCGTTTGATACCTGCAGGTACAGGCTTCCATCATCTTTCTAATGCGAACGAAGAGAAAGAACGCGAAGAAAGAAAACGTGCAGTTGCTCAAAGAAATCAAGCTAGAAAACCATCAGCAATCCTTGAAGAAATTGAAGGCATGTTTGGTTCTCCTGACTTTCAATTAGGCAACGAAAACGATGATAAAGACAAAGAATAAAAATTGTCTATAATATACAAACAAAAAGACCTCTAAAAAAAGAGGTCTTTTTGTTATTTTAAATTTTATATGAGAATACAAAAAATAAATATAATATGAAAAAGTATTTCTAAACCTTTCACTTTATTTTGTAAAAGTTTTTTATTTATATTCCGATATCTTATTCGGAGGTAGAAATGGCTAGAATTATTGAAGGAGAAAGACGGATTATTAAGATGTCAGTAGATGATATTTTGAATATAGTTAGGGAATACCAGAGGATTTGTCGTAAATCCTGCTGTTATGAACACACTAGAGAGCTTTTATCTAAAACTGACTTTTATATCCCGGAAGACATCTAAATAACAACTTATGTAGTTATTTGAAATTGCCCAACTGAGGTTTTGAAAAATTTCTTTTTGTTTTATGCTAAAATTAAAACAGAAAGGAGTTTTCTAATGAAAAAAAATATCACTATCATTGCCCTAATATTTGCAATTCCATTGTTTGCTTATATGCTTCTCACAAGTTCAAATCAAACAACAGCTCAAACAACACAATCTGGAAAACCTCAGGTTATAAAATTCACATCTGCGATGTGCTTGGATTGTCAAACAATGAACAAAATTTTCAAAGAAATATTCCCGAAATATGAAGGTAAAATCGTTATGACAGAAATTCAAGTTCAAGATAAAAACTCATTTAATGATGATCAAATAAAAAAATATAACGTAACACTTGTTCCGACAATTATTCTGTTGGATTCTGCGGGGAAACAAGTTAAAAGGATTGAAGGAGCAGTATCAAAGGAAGAAATGGACAATTGTTTAAAAGGGCTTAAATAATGGAACAATATATAAATCTTTTTACACAACAAGGAAGCTTACCTATACTTTTTGCTTTATCATTTTTCGGGGGTTTGGTAGCATCGTTATCTCCCTGTTCTCTTGCAATGCTACCTATTATAGTAGGATATGTAGGAGGATATTCTAATGAAACTCCTTTAAAAACTTTTGTTCAAATGCTTTTCTTTGTATTCGGGACAGCAATAGTTTTTTCTATAATAGGGATTATTTGCGCAATTACAGGGAAAGTATTTATATCATTTGCCGGCGGATATTTCGGAATATTTTTAGCCGGAATAATTATGGTGATGGGGTTGAAATTATTAGGAATACTTGATTTTGAACTTCCTGTAATCATAAAAGAAATGCCAAAAAACGACCATACAAATACTTATTTATACCCTGTTATATTAGGAGGAGTATTTGCACTTGCAGGAACTCCTTGCTCTACCCCGATTTTAGCAGGCATTATGGCTTTTGCTTCTTTATCAGCAAGCATTTCGCATGCAATCATTATGTTGTTTTTGTTCTCACTTGGACAAGGTTTAATACTTATTCTTGCAGGAGCTTTAACTTCACATCTTAAAAACAGTAAGTGGTTTTACAAACTATCTGATTGGCTTTTAAAAATTAGTGGCGGACTTCTTGTAATAGCCTCAATATATATTTTTTATAAGATTTTCGCTCCTCTTATTGTAAAATAGATACAAATGCGTTAAAATGATTGTATCTATAGACAATGGAGAGTAAAAAATGAAAACATACGAAGGTCAGTTAGTTGCAGGGAATGAAAAATTTTGTATAATTTTATCCAGATTTAATGATTTTATAGGTTCAAAACTTTTAGAAGGAGCCATTGATGAACTTAAACGTCACGGAGTTAGTGATGATAATATTGATATCGTAAGAGTTCCAGGAGCTTTTGAAATTCCTATTGCTGCACAAAAATTTGCACAAACAGGCAAATACAATGCAATCATTACACTCGGAGCTGTAATTAGAGGGGCAACTGCTCACTTCGATTATGTTAGTGCAGAAGTTTCTAAAGGTATCGCTCAAGTCAGCCTTCAAACAGGTGTTCCTGTAATATTTGGAGTTTTAACAACAGATAATATAGAACAAGCAATTGAAAGAGCCGGAACAAAAGCTGGAAATAAAGGTTCTGATGCGGCTAAATCAGCTATTGAAATGGCTAATTTGTTAAAATTGGTTTAGTGTTTAATATTTAAGGAGAATCGGTTTTACCGATTAGAAAGCAGGTACAAAATGTCTGATATTATTACAGAGTACAGAAACGAGAATACTAAAAATATTGATATTCTCCCAACTATCGAAATCGTAAAAAAAATGAACGAGGAAGATAAACTTGTAGCACTTGCCGTAGAAGAAGAAAGCGAAAATATTGCTTCTGCAATTGATTTAATCGCAAAGCAATTTTTAAAAGGCGGAAGACTAATTTATTTTGGAGCCGGTACATCTGGGAGATTAGGCATTTTAGACGCTTCAGAATGTCCTCCGACTTTCAGTGTATCACATGAAATGGTACAAGGGTTTATCTGCGGAGGAGATAAAGCTATCAGACATTCTGTAGAAGGAGCTGAAGACAATAAAGATTTAGGTTACGAAGATGCAAAAGTGCTTAATGAAAAAGATGTGGCAGTTGTAATTTCTGCAAGCGGAAACCCTAAATATTTACTTGGGGTTTTAAAACGGGCAGAAGAAGTTAATTGTAAAACAATCGGGATTACTTGTAATCCAAAAGGTTTAATTGCAGAAGAAGCCGGACTTGTAATTTGTCCTGAAGTAGGGCCTGAAGTTATTGCAGGATCTTCAAGATTAAAAGCAGGAACTGCTCAAAAAATGGTTTTAAATATGCTTTCAACAGGTGCAATGATTAAAATCGGGAAAACTTATGAAAACTTTATGATTGATTTGCAGCCTGTAAACGAAAAATTAAAAGACAGAGCTATTAGAATTGTTGCACAAATAGCAGATGTATCACACAGCGAAGCTCTTGCCGCTTTATTAAAATCAAACTGGGAAATTAAAACATCTATTGTTTCAATAATGCTTAAACTTGATGTTGAAAAAGCAAGAACTGAATTAAGAAAACATGGCGGCGTGCTTCGTAAATTGTTAAATTTAAGTCAAGCTGTATAAGGAGAAAAAATGAAATTAACTATATTGGGAGCTGGATGCTGGGGATTAACACTGTGCTGGCTATTAACAAATAATTTTGATAAAATTACTGTCTGGGGCCGAGAAAAAGATTTGTCAGACGATTTAAGAATAAATAAACACTGTTCAAAGCCTTTAGAAGTTCAATTAGATAACAAAGTAGAAATCACATCAGATCTTGCAAAAGCTATATCTGATTCTGAGATCATCCTTTCTGTTGTTGCGACATCCGGAACTCGTGATGTTTGTGAACACTTGAAAGAAGCAGGAATAAAACCTGAACAAATTTTGGTAAATGCATCTAAAGGGATTGAACTTCCGTCATTAATGAGAATGTCAGAAGTTATAAAAGATGTTTTACCTGACCAAAAACTTGCAATTTTATCAGGTCCGACCCTTGCAAAAGAAGTTCTTAAAGGACTTCCGACAGCAGCAACAGTAGCTTGTGAAGATATTAAAACAGCTGAATTTGTACAAAAAGCTTTAAATGTTCCAAATAAATTCAGGCTCTATACAAATACTGATGTTATAGGCGTTGAACTAGGCGGGTCTTTAAAAAACGTAATAGCTATAGCATCCGGTTTTGCCCACACTATGGGTTTGGGTGACAATTGTGCAGGGACTCTTTTAACAAGAGGTATGGCTGAAATTGTAAGAGTGAGCATCAATCTTGGAGCAAATCCATCAACCTTATACGGTTTATCCGGAATGGGAGACTTAATTGCAACTTGCTCAAGCCCAATGTCAAGAAACTATACAGTCGGATCAATGCTTGCAAAAGGTAAAAAAATTGATGATATTCTAAAAGAATTAGGTTCCGTAGCAGAAGGTGTAAAAACTTCTAAAGCCATATGTGAACTTGCTAAAAAATTAAATATTGAAGTTCCTGTGTCAAATGCTATATATGAAGCTGTTTATACCGATATTACACCTCAAGCCCTTTTGGAAAAACTAATGAACAGAAAATTGAAAGAAGAAGAAAGATACGTATAATGAAATTTGCCGTAAAATACTTGAAAAATACTTTTTACCCGCTTGATGTTCCGGATACAATAAAGCTTGAAGACGGACAAATGGTGCTTGTTAGAACAGAAAAAGGAGAAGAAGCTTTAAAAGCATTCTTAGTTAATTCTAAAGTAGCTAAAATTTGGGAAGAAAGTAAAAATAAACCTCAACCTTTTCAAGTTATTAGAACTCTTTCTCAAAGAGATTTACAAACTTTGGAAGATATAAAAAAAGAAGAAGTTCAATCTTTTTTCAAATGTCAGGCTCTTGTTCAACAACACAAACTCAATATGAATTTGGTACAGTGCAGAATAACATTTGACAGAAGGAAAATAACATTTTATTACACGGCTCCTGAAAGAGTTGATTTTAGGGCACTTTTAAAAGATTTAACTCAAGTATTTACACGTGTAAGAATAGATTTACGCCACATTGGAGTTAGAGACGAAACTTCAATAGTCGAAGGCACAGGAATTTGTGGACGCCCTTTCTGCTGCTCAAGTTTTTTGAGGAAATTTGCAACAATTAATGTCAAGCTTGCAAAAGATCAAGGAATGCCTATAGCTCCAGGGAAAATCTCTGGGACTTGCGGAAGACTTTTGTGCTGCTTAACTTATGAATATTCTCATTATATAGATGCAGCAAAAGGAATGCCTCCTGTGGGTTCATCTGTTATGACTCCTGACGGATTGGGCAAAGTTTGTTATCTCCAATTCTTAAGCGGTAAAGTCGCTGTAAAAATGGAAGATGGGAAAGTCAAAGAATTTCTAAAATCTGATATCGAAATGGTTGATGCTGATGTAAATGTTGAAATTGATATTCCTGCAATAAACAGCTACAATTATGACAACGAAAACATTGATATTAAGCAATTAGAAGATGATAAAAATAGCTCGACAGGAAATGTGTAAGCAAGTTTCTTATGCATATTTATAAATTCTACAAAATCCTTATACATCACAACAATATATTATGAATAGTAAGCATATTAATAATGATTTCTGGGAAATTATTAATAACTTCATATAATCTTGTCAATTTTTGTAATTTTAATTCATCTTTCTAAATAAAACGTCGAAAATGTTACTCGTCTTGACCTGTTAGCCCTAAATGTGACTTCGGATTTTGCTTAAAAGAATTCTATTTTTTTTCGCCATCTGTTACCATGTATTTGTTTAACCTCAGCGACTTTTGTCATCCCGAACTTGTTTCGGGATCTAAAAAGCGTTTAGTTTTTAAACTATTATTTTTTCTTGACCTAATTTTTATTATTTTGCTAGATGCTGAAATAAATTCAGCATGACAAAGAATTATATAAAATGTCGGAGATGGGACTTGTCTTGGATTTGCTTCACGCTCTCAGAGTTTCGCCTAAGTAGCTTTGCTACAGTCTGCTCAATCTGTTCGCTCACCGGACTCGTCTCACTTCGTTCACTCCGTCCGTACGCAAATCCGCTGAACCCACTAAAACGGATTAAAGCCCTCACCAATCAAACATATTAAAAATGGGATAACAAATGTTATCCCATTTTTATTAATTGTCGGAGATGGGACTTGAACCCACACAGATTACTCTATACGCACCTGAAACGTACGTGTCTACCATTCCACCACTCCGACATTTTTCTACTTTATTTTCCTAAAAAATTCATCAGAAATCAACTGGGAATATTTGCTTTTTTCATTTGCAGATATTAATATCCTGGGTTCTCCATCTTTTGTTTGTGCAACAGATATTATGCCGCCAACATCTCCAATCGGGAGTTTTTTAACCCTTGCCTCAAATTTTACAAATGGAACTTCTTTACCATAAGAATGCATTGTTCCATGTTTAGTAACCCTTAAATCATCAACTGCAATAGCTTGATATTTAACCTTGCTGATTGCTTTTTTTAATTTTTCTTCAACATCAGGAGATTTTATATCTTCTGCAGTAATTATAGTCTTATCGCCTGATTCAACTACAAACATTTTCTGCCCAGATGCTTTATGTTCCGCAACAACAGCATTATAACCCATTATGCCCGCAGCCTTTTCAATTTCAAATTCATCATTTATATGTGAAAAATCTCCGACTTTTTGAGCTCTTTCAAGCAATGTATCGTGAGACGGATGAATATAATTATTTATTAATCCTGCAACAAGCTCCTTACCTCCCAATGACATAAAACCTATCACTGCAAGTGTAAGTACTACAGCTCTCAAAATATTTTTTAAACAACCCATGTTGAAATCCTCATCATGTTATATTATTATTATAACTATGAAAAAACCTGAAATCAATTACATCAACACAGCAGATATCAAAGTTGAAGATTTAACTCCTGCAATGCAAGAGTATTTAAAAATTAAACATCAACATCCTGATAAAATTCTTCTTTACAGATTAGGAGATTTTTACGAAACATTTTTTGAAGATGCTGTCACAATGTCTAAGGAACTTGAGCTTACTCTAACAGGTAGAGAGCAAGGGAAATTCGGAAGAATTCCACTTGCTGGAATTCCTGCTAAAGCTGTTAACAACTATCTTGAAAAGCTTGTTCAAAAAAATTATAAAGTAATAATTTGCGATCAACTGGAAGATCCAAAATTTGCAAAAGGAATAGTCAAAAGAGGCGTCACAAGAATTATTACATCAGGGACACTTACAGAAAGCAATTTTTTAAAACAGAATTCCAACAATTACATTTGTGCTCTTTTTAAAGATGAAAAAAGTGATGTATACGGTTTTGCATACGCAGATATTTCTACAGGAGAATTTAAAGTTACTCAGGCTCCATTAGATTTAATTATGGATGAACTTACAAGAATTTCACCCAGCGAAGTTATAGGCCCTTCTATCAGAGCTAAAATAATGCCTTTTCAAATCGTGCCTGATGAAAAAATTAACCTGCCTGAGAAAATAACAAAAATTTATAACTGCTCAAAAATTCCAACTTCGGTATTTGACGAGAATTTTTCATCAAATAATTTAAAAGCCGTTTTTAAAACAGAAAGTTTAGAATCTTTTGGATACAGCAGATACAAAATCGGCTTCCGTGCAGCAGGAGCTTTACTTGCGTATGTTTGGGAAAACATGATGGAAAATGTCCCCAAATTTGAAAGAATTGAACCTTATGAATTGTCAGAATTTATGATTCTTGACGGAAGCACAAGGAAAAACCTTGAATTAACAGAAACTCTAAGAGATAAAAATAAGTTTGGTTCTTTATTATGGGCTGTTGATAAAACAAAAACTAATATGGGAGCAAGACTTTTAAAAAACTGGATTTGCCAGCCGCTTAAAAACGCTCAAGATATAATCAAACGCCAAAACAGTATTTCTGAACTTGTTGAAAAAAATGATGAAAGAATTAGTTTAAGCAATACTTTAGAAAAAGTTTATGACATTCAAAGACTCGCAACAAGAATGTCAAACAGTTCAGCAAACCCAAAAGACTTTTTAAGCCTGAAAGTTTCACTTGCACTTTTACCGGAACTTTTAGACAAGGCTTCAACTCTTGAATTTAATCCCCTTAAAGATATTGAAAAATACAAAGATGAAATCATTGAATTTACAGCACTCATCGAAAGCACTATATCTGATGATGCACCTGCGCTTATTAAAGACGGCGGCATTATAAAAGAAGGGGTATCAGGCGAACTGGATTATTTCAGAGAACTTTTAACCGGCGGAGAAAAATGGCTCAGAGATTTTGAAGAACAAGAAAAAGAAAGAACAGGGATAAAATCTCTTAAAGTCGGATTTAATAAAGTCTTTGGGTATTTTATAGAAATTTCCAATTCATACCTTAATCAAATTCCTGAAGGTTATATAAGAAAACAAACCCTAACTAATGGGGAAAGATTTATTACAGAAGATTTGAAAAAGCACGAAGATGATGTTTTATCCGCTAAATTTAAATCAACAGAACTAGAATATAAATTATTCTGTGACTTTAGAGAATATTCAAAAGAATTTGTATCAAAAATTAGAGAAATTGCAGAAAGCATAGCAATTTGTGATGTATATACAGGTTTGGCTCAAACAGCAGTAGAAAACAATTATTGCAAACCAATTATTGATAATTCAGATGATTTTATTGTTAAAAACGGACGCCACCCTGTTTTAGAAAAAATTCTACCACTCGGCGAATATGTTTCTAACGATTTGGAATTAAAATGTAATTCATCTGACGAAACTCAATTTATGATTTTGACAGGTCCTAATATGGCCGGAAAATCAACCTATATGCGTCAAAATGCATTAATTGCAATTCTCGCTCAAATTGGTTCTTGGGTTCCTGCAGATTATGTAAAACTTGGAGTAATTGACAAGATTTTCACTCGTGTTGGAGCATCTGATGATCTTACCCTTGGACAATCAACATTTATGGTTGAGATGGTCGAAACTGCTTGCATTTTAAATTCTGCAACAGAAAGAAGCTTTATATTACTTGATGAAATAGGCCGAGGCACAAGCACATACGATGGGGTTGCTATTGCTTGGTCCGTTGCTGAATATATCGCAACTAAAATCAAAGCCAGATGTATATTTGCAACACACTACCACGAATTAAATGTAATGACAAAAACTTACCCGCAAATTAAAAATTATAGAATTACAATTAGCGAAGAAAACGGTGAAATTGAATTCTTACGTAAAATAGTTCAAGGCGGTGCAAGCAAAAGTTACGGTATACAAGTTGCTAAAATGGCAGGATTGCCAAATACTGTAATCA
>CALVGY010000070.1 GCA_944327215.1 Candidatus Gastranaerophilales bacterium
AGGCGACGAAGTTATTTTGGGCGCAGGTAAAATTATTAGTATAGCAACAGGCTTGAATGACGTTGTTCTTCCGACTTGTGCAATGAAAATTATAAATAACCTAATTGTAATAAAAGATGATGTAAAACATAAAAAAGATTAATTTTTTATTTTCATATTCATTTTATGTAAATCTTTGATTATAAGATTATGTTTATTAAGAATTTTAGAAAAATAGTGCAAGAATAAACCAATTTGTTTTAATTCTGCACTATTTTTGTTTATAAAACGATTTGTGTACCGAGGATAATTCTATGACTATCTTCAGTATTTTCGTTGTCACAAAATACATAATTCAAAATTAAACGAAGAGCTTGACCTTTAATAAAATAATTTAACCCTACAGAATATTCTCGACTTTTGTTATTTGCAATATCCCGATTTGGATCGAATTGGTCATAACGAGCCAAAATATGTAATTTTTGAGTAAGTCTATATACAATTGTTGTATAAAAACCTGTAGCTTTATCTGTACTTCTGTATGTTCCATTATACCCGTCTGCTATTGCATATTCAAAGTTTGCCATAAATTTTTTGTACCTGTAACTTGCATAAGCACCACCAACAGTATAATCAGTATCATTATGTCCTGCGTTCAAACCACCACCCAATACAAGAGTTCCATATTTACCGTCAGTTTTGCCCAAAGGCTTCAAGTTAACCCAACCAGTAAATTCAACTCCCGGGAAAAATTCTTTAAAAAATCTGTCAGAACTGTTCAATGCCAAACTGTAGTCTACCAGGTCATAATCACCTACAACCCTGACTCCCAATGCCCTTGTATTACCAAAGGTTCTTGAAATCTGCGAGCGCATAGCAAAAGGCAGTACATAAGAGCCCATACCACCTTCAAAACCGACCTGATTTCGAGAATTACCAACAATAATTTTGTGGTGAGGGATTCTGGTATTCATTATATATGCATCAGTTACCAGACCTTGCAAATAGGTTCTGTTTTCACCGTTTTTAAAATTAAATTGCAATTTAAAATCGGTATTTTTATCTTTGAAATCCCCGACAACACCGGCTTCCATAAATCCAAAACCATAATCGGTATCATAATCAGCCCCAGAAAAATCAAACCCCAAATTCCCTTGATAAGCGCCATAAAATTGAACTTTATCAATAGGTCCTTTTTTATACTTAAAAGTTAATTCATCTTTTAACAAAAATGACGGGATAGAAGTTCGTTCCAATTTCCTTTTATAAATTCTGCCAAAAAGAGATTCTTCCTCAATTTTAAAAGGGTGATCAGAAGTTTTGTCCGTATCAATCAAATTATCAAAGATTGAGAACTCTGTATCTACGTTATCTCTAATTATATCTTTTTGAATCCAATCGTTGTTTGTCTTTGTTGATTGCTCCAATGGAGATTGTTCCATTGGGGGTTGTTCAGTTTCTGTTTTTGTTACATCAAGATGAATAACTTCCTGAGTTTCTACAGGTTTTACTTCACTATGTTTACTTTTCCCAAACGCAAAAACCGGCGGGGCAAATAAAAGCAGCAAATATATTAAAGCTGTTCTAAAAAAATAGTTCACAAATATTAATGTAACACAAAATATGTGCAAAAAAAATTTTTTTTAGTGTATATTAATAATTATGACAAATGTAACAAAAAGAACAATGAATAAAACATCTGAAAATAAATATACTAAAATAAAAGTTAAAGCCCCGATTGTAGAAGCCCTTAAAAAAGCTTATGAAACACCATCTTATCAGTTTCATATTCCGGGACATACAAGAGGTAACGGATCTTTGCCGGAGTTTAAAAAACTTATCGGTGCGAAAGCTTTATCTATTGACACAACCGACGAATTTGACGGGCTCGGGACACTACACCCTGCAACAGGCCCTATTAAAGAAGCTCAAGAATTAGCTGCAAAAGCTTTCGGAGCTAAAAAAACTTTCTTTTTACTAAACGGTTCAACTGCAGGAAATTTAGCTTTAGCAATGGGCTTGACCAGAAAAGGACAAAAAATTGTTACAAATAGAAATTGTCACAGATCAATTTTAACAGGTATGATAATCTCAGGTGCAGAACCGTTATGGCTTGTCCCAAAAAGATTTGAACAATGGGGTATCTGGGGGAATGTCACTCCTGAAAGCGTCGATGAAATGCTTCAAAAAAATCCTGATGCATCTATGGTTTGGATTACAAACCCTACTTATGAAGGCGTTGTATCTGATATCAAATCAATTGCCGACGTTTGCAAAAAATATGATGTACCTTTGATTGTTGACGAAGCTCATGCCTGCCTTTGGAATTTTAATAATCATCTTCCGACAACTGCTTTAAAACTCGGAGCAGATGCTGTTGTTCATTCTTTGCACAAAACAGGCGGAAGTATGAGCCAGAGTTCAATGTTACATATAGCAGAAAATTCAAAAATAGATTGTGATGCTGTTGAAAAAGCTTTAAAACTTTTACATACAACAAGTCCTTCATTAATGCTTTTGGCAAGTCTTGATGCCGCACGTGCAAACCTTGACAGCCCAAGAGGAAGAAAACAGCTCGAACGCGCTGTTCAAAACGCAAAATATCTAAGACGTGAAATTGATAAATTAGAACATATACATCATCTTCAACCGGATTTCGGATACAAAACGGATATTACAAAAGTATTTATCCGAGATGACAGATTATCAGGAAAACGTCTTGAATCTATTTTAGAAATTGATTTTAACATAGAAGTTGAAAGTGCTTCAGATGCAGGGCTTTTGATACTTTCAAATATCGGTAACACAAGAGCTGATATGCAATATCTTGTAAAATGTTTACAACAAATTGATAAAACAAATTACACAGATATCTGCTATCTTGAAAAGAAAAAACACATGCCAATGCTTACACCGATTATCAAAATGACACTTCGCGAAGCCTTCTATTCTCACAAAGAAGTTATTCCAAAAGAACACGCTGTAGGCAGAATTGCAGCAGAAGTTATCGCAGAATGTCCTCCGGGGATTGCAGTTTTATTGCCGGGGGAACTGATTACGGAAGAGCATTTGCCGTATCTTGTTGATTACGAAACTGTTGAAGTAATTAAATAAATAATATAAGCGTACGATTTCAAAACATCCGTTTAATGATAATATTTCGGCGGAGGTTATGAAATGATTTTAACAAATATTGAATCTGTTCCAGGAATGACAATTACTGCACAATATGGTCTTGTGACAGGAAGCACTGTAAGAGCTAAAAACGCTATTAAAGATTTTGGAGCAGGGCTGAAAAATATGGTTGGCGGCGAATTAAAAAGTTATACCGAACTTTTAACAGAAGCCCGCAAAGAAGCTATTGCCCGAATGGAACAACAAGCTTTCAGAATGGGAGCAAATGCCGTTATTAATGTAAGATTAGCGACTTCATCCGTAACAGTCGGCGCAGCGGAAGTTTATGCGTACGGGACAGCCGTAAAAGTTGAACCGAAAGGATAATTTAATGGAAGATATAATATTTCTGTTAATCTTGCTTGGTATAACTTATGCAACAGGCTCTATTATAGAAAAACGACATTATGAAAATATTAGAAAACGCGAAATTGCACTTATCAAAAAACCGATAATAAATTTTGGTGCAAAAAAATGGAATACCAATAGAAAAATTAAAAAAATTGAACTTGTCACAGGCGAATGTGTAATAAGCGGGGATTATTTCAAAAATTTTGTTGCATCTTTAAAAAACCTTTTTGGCGGAAGACTTACGACCTTTGAATCCATCTTGGACAGAGGCAGACGTGAAGCAATTTTGAGAATGAGAGAAAAAGCCAGAGGTGCAAATTTCATAATCAACACAAGAATAGAATCTATTATGATTAATGATACTTATACAAAAGACAGTGTTCCACAATGTGCAATAATTGCATACGGTACGGCAGTAACCTATGAATAAAGATCTGGAAGATAAATATTTAAGTGTAATAGAAGATAATGTAAATGTCGGTCAATCAAATGCAGTTGCAGAATTTTTCATTTTGATTGCAGGGATTGTTGGCATTTTTATTTTATTATATATTTTTGCAGATAAAATAGGATGTTTTTTCATAGACAGAATGTCAGACAAAACTCAAATGCGAATTGAAAATGCTTTTTCTTTTGGTATAAGTCCAAAAATGTTTGAAAAAACAGACAACACAAAAAAACTTGAAGCTATTCGAGATAAAATTGTTCCTTTAGATAAAAACCTGCAAGGGAAATCAAAATTCCCAATCTACGAAATTTCTGAAAAACAAATTAATGCTTTTGTAACCCCAAATGGAACAATATTTTTTACACAAGGTCTTTTAAAAGAAGTTAAAGATGAAAAAGCTCTAACTTTTGTACTGGCACACGAACTTGGACATTATGCCCACAGAGATCACCTAAAAAGTATTAGCAGAGAAATTATTGTCGGATTTATCACATCAATTTTCACATCACAAAATAATAATAATATTAATGGAACTATTTATGGCATATCAGACCTAAACGGACTAACATATTCAAGAAAGCAAGAACTGGAAGCAGATAAGTTCGCCAATAAAGTTGTCTACAAACTATATGGAAATAATGATGGGGCAATTGCATTTTTCCAAATGTTAGAGAAAAAAGAAAAATTCCCTGAATTTCTACAATATTTCTCAACACACCCATCTACACAACAAAGATTAAAACTAATACAAAACGGACGGTAAAAAAACTCGTTAAAATTCTCTTTTTGCAAATGAAAACTAAATAATTTTTGTATAAATAAAAAATAACCCACTTTTTTCAAAGCGGGTTATTTTCTGTTTTAAATTAATGTTTCTATTAATCAAAAACGTAATCAATAATAGCAGCTTCTCTAGCACGTTTAATTGCTTTTGCTACCATTCTTTGATGCTTAGCACAGTTACCTGTAATTCTGCGAGGAATAATTTTCCCTGCTTCTGTCAAGTATCTTTTCAACTTTGCTGCATCTTTGTAATCTATTGCTTCAACTTTGTCTCCGCATAGACTGCAATTTTTACGTTTTTTCTTGTCATCGTTGTTTTGTCTTGCCATTTTGTTATTTAGCCTTTCTAGCCATTTTATTTTATTACATTACATTAATTTAATTCTTTGCAAAAACATTTTTTGTATCAAGCAATCTAAAATGGAATTTCGTCTTCGTTTATCAATTCATTTGAAATATCATCTGATTCAAATTTGACAATTTCTTCAGTCCCGAAATTTGAATTTGAAGCAGAACCGCCTTCACCCATTGTTTCAATAGTATTGGCATCAATTTCATAAATTCTCTTTTCAGAACCGTCATCCATCTTTACTGATGCTGTTTGTAATCGGCCTTCAACAAGGACTCTGTCCCCTTTATTTAATGATGAAACGATTTCATCAAGTGCATTTCTTTTTGAAAGCACTCTGATAAGAGTTTCTTCTCTTTCACCGATATTCAAAACAAATGCAGATACCGCTACGTTATTTTGAGTAAAACGTTTTTCCGGTGTTCTGTATACTGTACCTGTTACTACTGCTTTTGCTATACTCATTGTCGCTTCTTTCTTTATTATACAGAAGCTTTAGAAGCTTCTAAAAACATTGTTCTTAAAATATTGTCGCTTAATCTCAATTGACGTTTGAATTCTGCAACTTTATCAGCAGGTAAACTTAATACTGTTGTTACAAAAAATCCGTCTCTGAAATTTTGGATATCATAAGCTAATTTTTTTCTGCCTGTTTTATCTGTAGATTCTACTTTTCCGCCTGCTTCTGTAATAAATGCGTTCATTCTTTCCAAAGCTTTATCTACTTCTTCTGCATCTAAATTTGGCTTAAATACAGTTAACAATTCATAAGTTTTCATTACTATTCTCCTTCGTTTTTAGTGTATGAGATAATAATATCATGGAAATACAATATTTTACAATACGTACTCTGCAAAAAAGCTGTAATTTGCAGAACCAATCAAATAAATATCTTGCTCTGTATCGTCCTTAGAACCTTGCCACTCAACAAATACAGGGCCACCTAATAGATTAACTTTCACTTTCTTTTCTGTTAAGTTATTTAAAACGCATGCAACAACACTCGCACAAGCTCCAGTTCCGCAAGCTAAAGTTATTCCGCAACCGCGTTCATATACGCGCATATCTATTTCCATATTTGATTTAACTCTTACAAATTCAACATTTGTTTTTTCAGGGAAATATTCGTGTTTTTCGATTACAGGTCCGTATTTTTCTGCCAACTCCATCGGATCATCTTCTGTAATAATTACACAGTGAGGATTTCCCATAGAAACCGGTGTAATTTCAAATTCTTTATCAAGAGCTGTTATTTTTCTTTCGCCCCAGAAAGGAATTTTTTTATCTTCCAGAATTGGTTTGCCCATATTAACTTTTATCAATCCGTTATCCAAAAGCTCAGGTTTTATAATTCCTGCAAGGGTTTGAACGCTAAATGCTTTTTTATCAACAAGCTTGTTGTCATAAGCGTATTTAGCAAAACATCTCATCCCATTACCGCACATTTGAGCTGTTGAACCGTCTGAATTATAAAAATACCAGCTTATATCAGCTCCGCTATCATTTTTGTCGCAATTTGGAATAATTAAACCATCTGCTCCGACTCCAAAATGTCTATCACATATTTTTTTTGCAAATTCTGCCATTTTCATTCCGGTTTTTTCATATTCGGGGTAATCAATTATTACAAAATCATTACCGCAACCGTGCATTTTTGTTAATTTTATTGTTTTCATAACCTATCCTTTTGTAAATATTATACATTAAACAAAATTCGGGGAAAAGATTTTATCTCCACTGTCACTTGGTGGATTGAAAATATTAGAAGAAAAACAGATGCAAAGGATAAGTTTTGCTATGATAAGACAAGTTTTGCGCAAACCTGTCTGAGTTCATTTATCTAATAAAACGATAATAAAATTATTTGTTAAAATACACAAATATCTATAAAAGCGCTTTATGCATAGTCGTAAGCTATGTTGGGTGGAGCGGATACACTCCTTCTTTAGTTAAGACAAAATAAATTTATGCAAAACACAATATGGCGGGTGAAGCTGCTAAGCTTCTCTTTAGTTAAGACAAAATAAGTTTATGCAAAACACAATATGGCGGGTGAAGCTGCTAAGCTTCTCTTTAGTTAAGACAAAATAAGTTTATGCAAAACACAAGTGGTGGGTGGAGCGGCTACGCTCCCCATTTTTTTGGGTCGAAACGAAAATCTTTTACTGTCATTTTCAAAGATTTTAAATAGGGCTCAAATTTTACAAGAATTTGGGTTTTACACAGAGTTAACTCTTGTGCAACAATAGCATTTTCGCAAGCTATAACCATTACACCTCCGGGGAGCATTGAATATGGTTTAGATTTTTTCCCAAATTTTGCTCCTGCAGCTTTTTCCCAAAATTTATACAAGTTGCTGCGAGTAATTGCTTTTTTTATCTCTTTTTGTTCAAGCAATTCTTCAACAAGCGATTCGGTTGTAACAAAATCCGTATAAAGAACTTTTTTCATTATTATCCCAATTGATTATTTGGCTAAAATATTAGATTTTTGCACCCTGATTTTTTTGTGTTACCATTAAGAAATGGATTATTCTAAATTCAATGATATCATAAAATCGTCTAAAAATATATTAATTTTTTCTCACATTAACCCTGATGGCGATACTTTGGGCTCAATGTGCGGACTTTACTCAATGATTTTGGACAATTACAAAAAAAGATGTGATATGGCTTCAATCTCCAAAATCCCTGATATTTATTCTTTTTTGCCGCACATACACGATGTTAAACATATTGATGAAATTGACAAATCCAGAGAATATGACTTGGTTATAAACGTTGATGTAGCATCAATTGAGAGAATTTGTGACGGCAAAATTTTGTTTGACAAAGCAAAAAATACCATAAATATTGACCACCACAAAACAAATAACGCTTATGCTCAGCTAAATATTATCAACCCTGATGCAAGTTCAACGGGCGAAGTTTTATGTAATTGTTTTCTTGATATGGGTTTAAACATCAATATTGATACTGCTGTTTGCTTATATACAGCAATTTTAACAGATACAGGGTCTTTTAGGTTTGACAATACAAAGCCTGCAACCTTTGAATGTGCTGCAAAACTTGTTGAAAAAGGGGTAAATCCTTCTAATATTTACAAAAAAGTTTATGAATCAGATTCAAAAACACTTGTAATGTTTCAGGCTTATTGCATAAGCAAAGCAAAATTTCTTGATAATGACAAAATAGCTTATACTGTTGTGTATAAAAAGGATATGGAAAAATTTTCGGCAAATGATGAGTGTATGGAAGGTTTGACAGAAAAACTCAGAGCAATTGTTTCTACACGAATTGCGTTTGTTGCAAAAGAAATGAAATCAGGAGCTACAAAAATTTCTATGAGAAGTAAATTTGCAGATGTTGCAGAAATATGCAGTGTATTTGGAGGCGGAGGACACAAATTTGCCTCAGGCTGCACAATTAAAGCTCCTGTTGAAGAAGCAGTCAAAAAAATGCTTGCCGAAATAAAAACAAGAGAGATTTAAAAAAGTGGATTTTAAGGGATTTGTTAGAGGTATAAAAAGATTAATCATATCTGTTATTAAAAACGATTTCTACGGAATGGCTGCAGAAATGGGTTTTATGATGGTTATTGGGATTTTTCCTTTTATGCTTTTGTTGACAT
>CALVGY010000071.1 GCA_944327215.1 Candidatus Gastranaerophilales bacterium
TGGCGAAATTAAATAAAAATTTGTCAGGGCAAATTCTCCAATCTTCAGGGGTTGGATACGTTTTAATTATATCAATTGAAGCTTTTCTAAACATAGCAGAACTGTTTGGGGACCAATACCATCCGCCAAAGTGTTTATTTTTTAAGATTTTGTAGTTTATATCAAGATTTAGAAAATCTTCAATTCCGTTTATGTCGTTTTGAAGGTGTTTAAATTTTTCATTCTTATTGCATTTGAAGCTAGAAATTGAATTAAGCGTATGAATTTCATCATCTTCACCAATTTCTAAAATTTTGCAAGATGTGAATGCAACAGAAGTTTCAAGATGAACAGATATGTGAGATGCTGCATATTCTTTGCATAAAATGTCATCACTGTCTATAAAACTGATAAATTGACCTTGAGCTGCTTTTAGACCTGTAATCATTGCAGCAAATTGACCGGAATTTTTTTCGTGTTTGACTAATGTAATTTTCAAATTCTGATTGTCAGAAATAAAATCTTCTATAATTTTGCAGGAATTGTCCTTTGAACAGTCATCAACAACTATAATCTCATAATTTTTATATGTTTGAGCTTTAATGCTTTCTAGTGTTTTGGAGATAAATTTTTCATAGTTATATGATGTTACAACGAATGAAACGAGTGGCAATTTAAGCATTTTCTTCTCCGTTTTCATTTTCAGCAATAAGCCTTTCCATTTTTTTGTTATGAATGATTGAAGAAATAAACGCAGCTACTATAAAGCCTAAACCTATTCCACCTGTAACGACTTCAGGGATTTCTTTTACTGTTGAAACTAACATTAAACAAGCAAGAGCTCCTATTGCCCAATGTGCTCCGTGTTCTAAGTATAAAAATTGTTTAAGAGTTTTCTTTTCTACAAGCATAATTGTCAGAGATCTTACAAACATTGCTCCGATTGCAAGCCCGATTGAAATAATAATAATATCTTTGCTCAAAGCGAAAGCTCCTAATACGCCGTCTAAAGAGAATGAAGCATCTATTAATTCCAAATAAATAAAACTTATCAAACCGGCGCTTCCGACAGCCTGTGCTGCGTTTTTAGCCATTCGCATTTGTTCATGTTTTTCCAGATAATGAGTAAACCCATCAATAGATAAATATGTAATAATCCCTGAAATCCCTGCAATCATTACATGGATTTTTTGTTCAACCGGAACAAAATTTTGAGTTGCAAGAAGCATTAAAAGAGAAATAATAATTTCAATCCCTTTTATGTGATCAAAATGTGAAAGCCAGTATTCTACAGGTTTAATCCAATGAGTTTCTTTTTCGTGGTTGAAAAAGTAGTTTAGAAAAAGCATAATCAAAAACATTCCGCCAAAAGTTACGATAGGTGCGTGGGTTTGGTGTAAATAATAAGCGTATTTATCAGCATTAGTGAGGGCAATATTTGCGACATCAAGCATACTTAATTTTGCAAATATTGAAACAACAAGTATCGGGAACAAAAATCTCATTCCAAATACTGCAATTAATATCCCCCAAGTTAAAAATCTCATTCGCCATTTATGGGTCATTTTTTCAAGTTTCATTGCGTTGACAACAGCATTGTCGAAGGATAAACTTACTTCAAGAATTCCTAACACCATTGCAATAAAAATACAAGTTAATCCAGTACCGTTGTGAACGTGTTCGCCCCAAAAATATGAGCCTATAAGGCCAGCTATAGTTACTATATATGAACCTAAAAAGTATTCAAGCATCTTGTAATTTCTCCTTATATAAAAAGATTATAATATAAAATTTAACTTATACACAATATTTTACATAACGTGTATATTTTTTTTATTTTTCTCATAATTATTTTGTTTTGTTGCTAAACAGCTTATTCCTAAATTTCTTATATTTGAAAAAATTTTTTTTCTTGATATACTTAAGTTATGAAAGATATGTTAGACAAAATTCTTCAAATAGAGAAGAAATATAATGAATTAGGTAAAACTCTGTCAGATCCGGAAGTAATCCACGATTATAAGAAGTTTCGTGACCTTTCTAAACAGAGAAAATCAATGGAAGAAACAGTCAATTTATATTACGAATGGAAAAAAGCTGTTGACGCTATTGACGAAGCAAAGCAGATGATGCATGAAGAAAAAGATGAGGAAATGAAAAGTTTTCTCAAAGCTGAAATAGAAAGCAATGAAGCTAAACTTCCGGAGTATGAACAGAGAATGAAAGTTTTATTATTGCCACGTGATCCAATGGATGATAAAGATATTATGTTGGAAATCAGAGGCGGAGCAGGCGGCGATGAAGCTAATATTTTTGCCGGAGATTTGGCAAGAATGT
Organism: Candidatus Gastranaerophilales bacterium; assembly: GCA_944327215.1. Classification (GTDB taxonomy): domain Bacteria; phylum Cyanobacteriota; class Vampirovibrionia; order Gastranaerophilales; family Gastranaerophilaceae; genus Stercorousia. Next base: position 2,317 of record CALVGY010000071.1, read on the forward strand.
ATATGCGCTATGCTGACAAAAAAGGATGGCAAACTCAAGTATTGAGTAAAACTGAGTGCGAAGCAGGCGGAGTTTCAGAAATTATTATTTCAATAAAAGGTGATGCTGTTTACTCCCAATTGAAATATGAATCAGGTGTTCATAGGGTTCAAAGGGTTCCTGCAACAGAATCTCAAGGCAGAGTGCATACGTCAACTGCAACTGTTGCCGTAATGCCTGAAGTCGATGATGTGGAAGTTGAATTAAATATGAATGATGTTGAAATTTCAACTGCCAGATCCGGTGGCGCAGGCGGTCAAAACGTAAACAAAGTAGAAACCGCTGCAAGAGTTTTTCACAAACCTACAGGGATAATGATTTTCTGTACAGAAGAACGTTCTCAACTTCAAAACAAAGAACGTGCACTTCAAATTCTTAAAGCAAAACTTTATGATATGGAAGTTCAAAAGCAGATGAAAGAAATTACCGACCTTAGACGTTCTCAAGTCGGAACAGGTGACAGAAGTGAACGTATTAGAACATACAACTTCCCTCAAGGACGTTTAACCGATCACCGTATTAATCATAACTTAAATGTTAATACGGTTATAGATGGTGATTTGGATGAACTTATCAATCTGCTAATGGAGCACGACCAAAAGCTTAAACTAGAAAAATTGGCAGAGGTAGGTTAGTGACGAATAGAAAATGTGTCGGTTGCGGAATAATAAAAAATAGGGATGAATTAATAAAGATTACTCGTGAAAATGCAAGCGGCGACATTGTTATAAATCACAACAATAAAATATTTGGCAGATCTGCATATCTCTGCTATAATAATTCGTGTATAGAAGCTGCTTTTAAAAAAAATAAAATCTCAAAAGTTCTAAAAACTTCTGTACCGGAAGATTTGAAAGGAAAATTAATCAATGAGTTTTGAAACAATAAGAATAAATGAATTAGCAAAAGAACTTGGGCTTACAAGTAAAGAAGTTATAGAAAAGTTCGCCCAGCTTTCTATAACAGGCAAAACTCATTCAAGCACGGTTACAGTTGATCAAGTAAAGAGATTGAAAGAATTCATTGCGTCAGGTGGTGTAAAAGAAACCAAAAAACCAAAAGCATTTGTAGTTAAAAAGGCTAAAGCTCCCGAATCTGAACCAAAAGCAGAGGTAAAAGAACCCGAAAAAGAGGCCCCAAAAACTATGCTAAACTCAAGTTTACCTAAATTAGAGTTTGTAAAGCAAAAACCGCAAAGCAGATTAGAAATAGTTCGCCGAGTTCCTCAAAAACCTGTGGTAAACAAGTCTGCATCAGATTCAAAACATATTTCTTCACGACCTGAAAGACCTCAAAGAAATGAAAAGGGTAGACCTTTCCCTGCGAAAAAAGATGGCAATACTGCATCTAAAAAACCATTTGAAAAACCATCAGGAGAAAGAAAACCGATACAAAGAACTATAATTTCTCAAGATATTTATGAAAATAAAGGGCAAGGCAGAAGACGTACTCCTGACGGAAAGAAAAAAGGTAAAGATTTTAATTCTAAAAAAGAAGAACAAGAAAGAATTTCTTTAGAAAAGGCAGCAGCTCAAAAACATAAGAAAAAAGTTCATAAAGAAGAAGAAGTAAAAGAAGTAACACAAATTGTTGTAAATCGTGCAATGACAATTAGTGAACTTGCTGAAAAAATTCAAAAAACACCTGCTGAAATTGTAAAATTCTTAATGTTCCAAGGAATTATGGCAACGGTAAATCAGCTTATAGATGTTGATGTAATCAAAAAAGTTTGTGCAGAGTATAACCTTGAAATTCTTGATGAAGATATTGATGCTTATATGGAAGAAGAACTTGAAAAAGAAGAAAAGGTTAAAAAACTTACAGAAGTTGATAAAAAATTACTTAAGAAACGTGCTCCTGTAGTTAGTATTATGGGACACGTTGACCATGGTAAAACAACCCTTTTAGACAGTATCAGAGCTTCAAAACACAAAATTGTTGCAACTGAAGTTGGTGGTATTACTCAGTCAATTGGTGCATATACTGTATATTTAGACAATAATAAAGAGAAAAAGATTGTATTTGTAGACACACCTGGTCACGAAGCGTTTACTGAAATGAGAGCTCGTGGTGCAAAAGCTACTGATATTGCAATTTTGGTTGTAGCCGCAGATGATGGTATAATGCCGCAAACAATTGAGGCTATTAACCACGCTAAAGCTGCTGAAGTTCCAATCATTGTTGCTGTAAATAAAATAGATAAACCAAGTGCAAATCCTGATAAAATATTGCAACAATTGACAGAACATGGCCTTGTTCCTGAAGAATGGGGTGGAGAAACTATTACTGTGAAAGTTTCTGCTTTGCAAGGTACTGGTATTGATGAATTGTTAGAATATATTCTTTTGGTAGCTGATTTGCAAGATCTTAAAGCTAATCCGAAGGCAGAAGCATCAGGAGTTGTAATAGAAGCAAATCTTGATAAAGGTAAAGGGCCTGTTGCAACATTACTTGTTCAAAATGGTACATTACGTGTAGGTAATTGTATTGTTGTCGGTACAGCTTGCGGCCGTGTAAGAGCTTTGTTGTCAGATTCTGGTGAAAGGATTCAAAAGGCTGAACCTTCTACTCCTGTTGAAATTTTAGGTTTGACAGAAGTCCCTCAAGCAGGTGACTATTTTGAAGTTGTTAAGAACGAAAAAGAAATGAAAGCAATTGTTGAGGAAAGAAAAGAAAAAGAACGTAATAAACGTTTAGATGCAATGCTACCGGCTCATGTAAGACGTGAAGCTGTTGCAGGTGAAGATGATATCCCTCAATTGAATTTGATTATAAAAGCTAATACTAACGGTTCTGCAGAAGCAGTTTCTCAGGCTATCGCTCAACTTGATTCAAAAGAAATAAAAACAAAAATTATTCACGTTGGAGTCGGTGATATTTCAGAAGCTGATGTTATGCTTGCTTCTGCTTCAAACGCTTTGATTTTAGGTTTTACCGTAAAAGAAGATGCAAATGCTCTTGCTGCTGCTGAAAAAGAAGGCGTAACAATTAAGAAGTATGATATTATTTATCAAATCTTGGAAGATATTGAAAAAACAATGCTTTCACTTCTTGAACCGGAAATTAAAGAAGTTGGACTTGGTAAAGCAGAAGTTCGTCAAGTATTTACTATTGGTAAAACAACAAGAATTGCCGGTTGTTATGTAACAGAAGGTAAAATTGTTAGAAGTAAAGATGCCGTTTTATATCGTGATGGCAAAGAAATCTTCCGTGGAGCAATTGATCAGTTGAAACGTTTCAAAGATGATGTTAAAGAAGTTGCTCAAGGTTTTGAATGCGGTATTTCATTCAGCAAATGGAATGATATTGAAGTTGGCGATATTATTGAAGTTTCAACAAAAGAAGAAATTGAAAGATCTAGCTTATAGCATAAGTTTTTAATTTTACCGTATGTATAAGAAATCTGTTCTATTTGATTTTTTGTATTTCATGTTATAATTTTTTTACTAAGGAGAAGATTATGACTCTAAGAAATGAACGTGTAAGAAAAGAATTAATGAGAGATATCTCAGATATTTTGCGCAAGGAAGTAAGAGGACTTGCTGGTGTTGTATCTGTTGTTGATGTAGAAGTATCTCATGATAATTCTTTTGCAAAAGTTATATACAGTGTACTTGGATCTGATGAGCAAGTTGAAAAAACAAAAGAAATTATAGAAAAAAGCACACCAAAAATTCGTTATGAAGTTGGCAAACGTATCAGATTGAGATTGACCCCTGAATTGAAATTTGTTTATACTGATTCTTTGGAAAAAGGTTCAAGAGTTAGCGAAATAATAGACAAGATTTCTCGCGGGGAGCTATAATCCTTATGATGGGATTTTTAAATATATACAAACCCAAAGGTATAACATCTCATGATGTTGTAGCAAAACTTAGACGAATTACTAAAATAAAGCAGATTGGTCATACCGGAACTTTAGATCCTTTTGCTGAGGGTGTTTTACCTATTTGTATCGGAAAAGCTACAAGGCTTATTGAATTTTTATCCGATGATAAAGAGTATTTAGCAACAATTCAGTTTGGAAAATCTACAACGACGTATGATCTAGAGGGTGAAGAAGTTTTTGTTTCTGATAAAAAAGTTGATTCAGAAACTGTAGAAGTTGCATTAAAAGATTTTGACGGGGGAATTGAACAGGTGCCTCCGGCTTATTCTGCCATAAAAATTAAGGGCAAAAAATTATATGAATATGCCAGAAAAGGTCAACAGGTAGAGGTTCCGTCAAGAAAGGTTTTTATATACAATATTAATCTTGTTTCTTTTGACGAGAAATTACAGCAGGCTCAAGTTTTGATAAAATGCTCAAAAGGCACTTATATAAGATCAATTGCAAATGATTTAGGGGCTAAATTAGGTTGTGGCGCTCATTTGGTAAAACTTGTGAGAACTCAGGCAGGTAGTTTTAGAATAGAGGATTCTGTTAAACTACAAGATGATATGAATGTTCTTGATAATTTGATTAATCCTGTAGACAAACTTGATTATCCCAAATATGTTTTGAATGACGATGAATTGCAAAAAGTTAGCCATGGAATGTCTATAAAAAATAAAAATTTTGAGCATGGATGTATTATAATTTTGATTTATAATGAAAATGAAATCTGCGCAGTTGGAGTTGCAGATAATGATAAAATAAAAGTAAAGAAAGTGTTATTATCGTGAAAAAAGCTTTATTAACTATATTATTGCTTACATTAGGACAAGTTAGTTTTGCAAGTTGTGATGCGCAAACTTGTGTAGCCCCTTATGATTTGACATCAGGATTTTCAAGATTTTTTAGTAAGGTTACAGGGCAGAATTTTATAGCATCAAAGATTGGTGAAAGTCTTCTCAAAAAAGCTATAAAGAAAGAAATTACTTCTGGAAAGATAGATGTAAATTTAAATTCATTTAGTACAAGAGATTTAAAAGCAGGGAGATTTAAATCATTAGAAATTAGTGGCAAAGATATCGTTGTTGACGGAATTTATATTTCTTATTTTAATGCAAAGACTCTTTGTGATTTTAATTATGTTGTTCAGGACAAAGACGGTAATGTGATTGTTAAAGAGGATCTTCCGGTCGCTTTAAATGTCGAAATTACAGAAGACGATTTAAATAATACAATGAATTCTTCAGATTATAAGAGAATGGTAAATGATATAAATACTATTGGCGGGACGTTAAACTTGTTTCAAATAGTTTCAACATCTGTTAAATTAAAAAACGGAAAAATGTATTATATAATGAAATATGCTATCCCATTTGTTAGAAAGCCTCAGGAAATAGTTATAAGTTCAGATCTCTGTGTATCAAACGGTGAAATCATTTTGGCAAATACAAATTTTGTAAATGATAATGTCGCTTTAGATATACATAAATTTTCAAAATTATTGAATTATATTAATCCACTTGATTTTTCTGCCAAAATACTGGAAAATAAAAATGCGAGAGTAAGCATTCAAAATGTACATATTTTAAACGGTAAAATTGATATTGATGGAAAAATAACAGTTTTGAAGGATAAGGAATAAAATTATGCGTAAAAATGAAAGAGTGTTTTTATTTGTGACAGGTATCATAATGGTCGCTGTTTGTTGCGTTTTAGGTCTTCGTATGTATTATCATAATGATGAAAATCTTTCAGGTCCTTTGACTCCTGTTCCGGAAACTCAAATCCCACCGGAGGAAACAGAACCTGTTGAAAAACCTGTTGAAAAAGTTTATGTAAATGTATTTTTCATTGGTCAGAATGCAAATAAAGAAGAAGTATATAAAGCTGTAAATAGAGAATATAACAAAGATGTTGACGGCAGCAAAATCAAATTTGCTATTCAAGCGTTGATTGCAGGCCCTAAACCTGATGAAAAAGCCAAAGGTGTATATTCGGAAATTCCTGCAGGAACCAGATTAATTTCTATAAATGAATCTTCTGATAAAGTTATTATTAATTTAAGCAGTGATTTTGAAAATGGCGGGGGAACAGATAGTTTGTACAAAAGAATTTATCAGATTATAAAGACTGCAAAGCGTAATACTAACAAACCAGTTTATTTATATATTGATGGCGCTAAAGCAGAAGTAATCGGTGGAGAAGGTATAATGATAACTCAGCCGTTAAATGAAAATTCTTTGGAAGGATAAATGAGCGAAAAAGATATATATTATTACCTCAATTTGGATTGGACTTTAGAAGAGGGTGAAGATTTGGATTTTGACGGGAATCCATATCATTATATTGAGATAAAAGAAATTCCAAGTTTTTTATTCTGTGCGAAAACCCCTGAAAAGGCCCGAGAAAACTATAAAACTCAACTCAAA
>CALVGY010000072.1 GCA_944327215.1 Candidatus Gastranaerophilales bacterium
TGAATGTACTATTAAATAAATCAATTAAAAGTGTTTGGTAGAATAATCTTGAACCTTCTTGTACAAATCTTTCTTTAAATTTAGTTTGAGCACCTTCAATATCATTCCCATTTGATTTCAACATAACCATATTGTAGTTATCTGTCATTAAGAACCATATTGTAGCTGCTAGTGCTGCTGTTTTTGCAAGGTTAGATAATTCACTGTTTGAAACATTTGACATTGTATCAACGTTGAATGCTTTTAATATATTGTCATTAACATAGTCTTTAAAATCTTTTTTAGATATTTTCCCTTCAGAATATTTTTCTGCTTCACGACCAATGTTTTGAACACTTTTTGCCAAGGCTGATATGTCTTCAACTTTTTTAGGTTTAGTTTTTATACCTTTAGAGAATATTGATTTTATTGCATCATCAACAAATTTGTAAGGCATTGTTCCATATTTCCAAACAAATTTGAATGGTGCAATAAAGAAGTCAATTAATGGTTTAATCTTTTTCTCTTTAGAGCCTAAACTTATTGTTCCATCAGGGTTCATTGCTTTAGCAGCTATTTGTTTGTATTGAGATGCAAGTTCTGTATAACCATTTTCTTCTAATACATTTGTTATGTTATTGAATTTTTCTTTTGAAATTTTAAAATCTTTTATTTGAGTTGCATTATTATAAGCTTTTTTAAATAAACCGGAAAAATCTTTCCAAGCGTTGTCAACAGCTGATATTTTTCTCAATCCTTTTATGGCAAACCCGCCTGCAATTATTATTCCTATTGCTTTTGCAACGGATTCAAATGATAAAAGAGGTTTTTGTTGTTTTTCTTTATCTTTTGGTTCGGATGCTTTAAATGATAAGTCAGGTTTGATCTCAGCTTCCGGAGCATTGTTACGTTCATTTTCTTCTCTTGCTTCTTTCGGTGTTAATCTTGTAATATGTTTGCCGTTAATTACACGAGAAAAGGCTTCTGTTGTTAGAGTTGTTAATGCGGTCATTAACATAATTCCCATTTTGGAATTGTTAATATATTTGTTTAATGCCCCGAGTGTAACTAACGTAATATAGGCATTAAAACCTATTCTTGCCATTTCTTGTTTAAATCTTACTTTTTGTTCGTGCGTTGCAGCTTTATCATCATCATCCATCATTCTTGATAAGTTATATGCATCATTTGCAAGGAATATTGCAGGAGGAAGTCCTGATACTAATCTGTTTAGGGATCTTTCGTGTTTTGTATCATAGTTTCCGGTTTTTGGGTCAAACATTTTTACAGAACGTTGAAATATTGCTGATGTAATTTCATTTTTTGATTTGCCCTTAAGGCTGTCTGTAGTTTCAAAAAGACCTCGCAAAGCATTTACTTGAGCATCAATTTTAGAGCGTTGTCTAATCTTTTTTAATAACGGTTTATCATGCGTTTTTATAGCCCATTGTTTAAATGGTTTAATTTTTCCTAATAATTCAACAGCTCCATTCAAAATATCTCCAGGTAAAATTTTAAATGGATACATCAAGCCATCCCATATAAGTTGAGGAATAGTTTTTTTCATAAATGTTATTTTATCACCATCAACAGTTATCATTTTTTTTGCAAGGTCTGATTTTTTTAAGTGTTCTAAAAGATCTTCACCTATTGATGTTTTAATATCTTTACCGTTGACGTTTTTTGTAATACCCATATAGTTTTGGGTGAATTGTTTAAATTGGCTGATGCTGTATGTGCCTGCTTTTTTGTATGAAGGAGCAAGTCTTAAAGCCAAACCTATTCCTGCAATTGTTCCAAGCATTGCAAGAGTTGGAGCGAGTGCAGAAGTTTTTTTCTTTTCTTTTTTATCCCCGCTAAAAGAAAGACCTTTAAAAGATAAATCCTGGTGATTATTTTTTAAAGGTCTCTCGTTTAAATTATTTTTTAAAGACATGAACTCGGAAGAAAGAGGAACATGTTTTGGAGATAATTCTCCTGCTGACTTTTGTCGTTGTTTCACTGTGTCGTAGTTTGTTAATCTTCCTATAAGCATTTGTCTTTTTCCTTCCCGTCATGTATTTTTACTTGAATAAAAATTTTTGACAAGTGGGAGTATATACAAAATTTACAGTATTTAACAAATGCCTATAAACTTTGAATTAGCTTGATTATTAGCGCTTTAAATTTTGTTTTTGCTTTTGCTGCAGCTTCAATTACTTCTTCATGTGATAATTTTGACCCTTCTGTGCAGCTCGCAGCATTTGTAATGCAGCTTATTCCTAAGATGTTTAATCCGCAATAATTTCCTACTATAGCCTCGGGAACTGTTGACATCCCAACGGCATCTCCGCCAAGTATTCTTATCATATTTATTTCGGCAGGTGTTTCATAGGATGGTCCTGAATTTGCCCAATAAACTCCTTCTTTTATATCTATGCATAAATCTTTGGCACATTTTTTTGAAAGTTCAATAAGATTTTTTTTATAAATTTCTGACATATCAGGGAATCTTTCTCCTAAAGTGTCGTCATTTTTGCCTATCAAAGGATTTGTCCCCATAAAATTTATGTGATCTTTTATAATCATTAAATCTGCAGGTTTGAAGCTTTCATTCACAGCTCCCGCGGCATTAGTTAAGATAAGTGTTTTTACCCCAAGTGTTTTCATTACTTTTACAGGATAGGTAATTTCTTCCATAGTATGACCTTCGTAAAAGTGGTTTCTGCCTTGCATCATGACAATTTTTTTGCCTGATATATCCGCAAAAACTAATCTCCCTTTATGCCCTTGTACAGTTGATTTTACAAAGTTAGGGATTTCGGTATAAGGGATTGCATAATCACAATATTCATCGGCAAGTTCGCCAAGGCCTGATCCCAAAATAATTCCTATTTCAGGTTGAAAGTTATTTGTTTTTTCTTTAATAAAATCAACTGTTTTTTTCATTTATACCCCTTATTCAACTAAAAAAGTTAGAGTAACCTCTAACTTTTTAATACATAGACCTTATATGGCTATGTGTTCTAAACACTAGCCAACTAATCTGTCGTCATCAGCTTCTGCAGCTTTTACCATAATTGCGTGTTCGACAGGATTTTCTTTTTTGTATGTTGTATCAAAATTTTCTTCAAAATTGAAATCATCATGAGCTTTTTTTGCTTGATTTTCATCAACAAGTTTTTTTGCAAGTTCTGCTATTTCATATACAAGCTGATATCTGTTATCAGTGTTTTCGTTTAAATCCCATGCGATTTTTATTATTTGATCCATCATAAATTAACAACCTCACTTTTTGTTTCCATAAATTATAGTATAATACAAAAACTTTTTTGGCAAGTGGCAAAAAATCATGTATTGTAGTATAATCAGCTTATGAAAATTTTTGAAGGTATGCACAAATATATTTGGATAGAATTTGGGGTTTGGTTTTTTATTTTGTGTATTGCCGTTGCTGGGATAAAAATTAATTATTATAATAAACAAAAGGAACTTGTAACTTATCAAATATTTATGCCAGATGTTGATGGATTGATTGCTGGCTCTCCTGTTAAATTTATGGGAGTTCAAATCGGTTATGTTGATAAAGTTAAAATTGTTGCGAATGATGTTTATTTAAAATTAGTTATAACTGAAAAAGGGATGGAAATCCCAAAAGGATCTGTTGCTACTGTTGAATTTAGCGGTCTTGGAGGTTCAAAATCTTTGGAGATTTATCCTCCGAATGATATGAGTTTGGCTACTAACAAATTGATTGTTGTACAAAATCCTAAAAGACTTCATGATTCCTTGGGGTTGTTAAATGATATGTTTGACAAAATTGGTTCTATAACAAGCCGACTTTCATTTTTTGCAAAGGAAACAAATGGCGCGGATTTAAGTAGTGGAATTCACACTGTTGGGATTGAAAATAATATTAAAGTTTTAAATAAGTGGATTGCAGAATTTAATTATAAAAAGGAACATAAAGGAGCGGGGAAAAATGAACAAAGAGAAAGTCAGAGTAATTAATAATCCAGTTGTATTATTAAATTTATGTACAATGCGTGATAAAAATACGGACAGCCAAGGGGTAAGAATTGCAACTCGTAAAATCACAAGGTGTCTTTTATATGAAGCTGCTAAAAATCTTCCGCTTGTTGATACTGAAATTACAACTCCGCTTACGACTTTTACAACAAAAACTGTTGATCCTGATATAAATCTTATAATTTCTCCAATATTGCGTGCAGGCTTAATTTTTACGGATGAAGCAATTGATATTCTCCCTCAAGCTTGTATAAGACATATTGGGATGTACAGAGATGAAAAAACTTTAAAACCTGTATGGTATTACAATAAAGTTCCTATGGAAGCTCCAAATCCTGAAAAATTTTATATATATATAACAGATCCTATGCTTGCGACCGGAAATTCGTTAATAGAAGCTATAAAGTTGTATGCAGATAAAGGAATTCCAATTGAAAATATCAAATGTATTTGTATAATTGCTGCTCCTCAGGGTATTGAAAATATCCAAAAGCATTATCCGGATATAGAAATTATAACGGCAGCGGTAGATGATCATTTGAATGAAAAAGGTTATATCGTACCTGGCATGGGTGATGCCGGAGATAGAATTTTTAACACTTAATTTTTTATTTAGGTAACATCTTTCAATAAATTTTGTCGGTTTAATCTTTTAAATTGAAATCTTAATTTCTCCGACCTTTTCGCCGTGAATAGTTTTAATTGAATTATCATAGCCTATATCAACCCAGTGAAGATTTTTCAATATCTGTAAAACCACCATTTCTCTGACTTTCATATCACAGTCTGATATTTTGACAACAAAAGCTTCTTCGGTTTCGGTATTGACGACAATACAAAGACCGCCTGCTCCTACTTTAGCTACGATGCCTTTTGAATTTTCTATAATTTTTGTATCAGTTCTGTCTTCTCCACCAATTATATATGGGTGGTCAAGAAATGCTTTTTTAATCTTTTCATATTTTGGATTACAAAATAAATTCAGATAGCCGTGAAGCATATTTGTCAAAGGCATAGACATAATCGGAACTCCACATCCGTCTGTGGTTATCGGATAGCTTTTGGTAAGATTGCATAATTCCGTTATTTTTTCTTTAATCGCAAGTTGAAGCGGGTGATTTGCTTTATAATAAGTATCCAGATCCCAGTTTTTCATTTTGCATAAACCAAGCATCATTATATGTTTACCTGAACAGTTGTTTTGTAAAACATTTTCACCCATTCCTGATAATATCATTCGTGTTTGTTCAGTTTTAGATAAAGGCTTATGCAGTCCGCATTTTAAATAGGTTTCATCCAAACCTATTTTATCAAGAATTCTTTTTGCTGTATTTACATGAATTTCTTCACCGGCATGAGATGCGCAACAAAGAGCAATTTCATCTTCGGTTAAGTCGTAATACTTATCCATTTCGTAATCAATCATCAAACTTGCTTGCAGAGGTTTTGCGCAAGATCTGAGATAAAACGGATAATTTTTTGTATCACCGATGAAATCAAATGCTCGATTTTTATCGGATAGTACTATAAAACCATAATGTTCTTCATCTACTAAGCCATCTCTTACAAATTCTACTAATAATTCAGGTTCTGTATTATTGTTGTGCATTTTTCTTTACAAGCTCCAAAAGCTGCAGCATTTTGCGTTTTAATTTTACGTTTTCTTCTTTTAATGCTTCTATTTCGTCTTCATATTTTTGATTGTTATTTGAATAAGTTGTATCTGTTTGAGGAACTGTATTATAATCAAGAATGAATCTTTTTTTAGATTCTTCTTTTAAAATAAGTACAGCTTTTAAATCATCTTCCGTAACAAATCCGAGTTCTATCATTACTTCGCCGAATCTTTTTGGGTTTCCGCTATCTTGAGCAGCTTTGTGAGCCAGAATTGCTTGTTGGAGCTGATCTACTGTGATTACTCCTTTTTGCTTGAAGTATTCACCGGTTCTAAATTTGCCCGCAATATATCCGGCCATTGCATGAATCTCTATTGATTCAGGTTTTTTAATAAAATTTTGTTCTAAACACAATTCATAATATTTCGCAATTTCTTCCATTGACAGGAATGTATTGACAGAAATTTCTAACATACTGTATTCATTAAGGCAGCATTGTAAGAAATTATAAATATTATTATCAAGTCCGTATTTTCTTTCTGATAATTCGGTTTTACCTTTGAATGTTATGGTTGGTACAAATGTCGAAAAAATTTCATCCTTTTTTTCGCGAAGAAAATTTTCACAAGCTTTGTCTTGCATTTCATCGGAAAGCTTAATGTACATTACTTGTTTTACCCAAAAAGGAACATTGAAAACTTTATTTAAAAATAATTCGAAAATATTTTTCTTCAAATTGACCTCTCATCAAAACATTCTCTATATATAATTGTAACATATATTGTAAATAATATCAAGATATTCTAATCCTTACGGGTAATTTATTTCTTCTTCTTTGTGCTATTGATTTCTGGAAATAAAAATTGTATTATAAGTTTATAACAGGAGATTAAGTATGGAAAAAGAGATGAAAAAAAAGGTTTCTATTGCTGTTGTAGCAATAATTGGTATTATAACTACGATAAAGCTTGCGATAATTTATTATAATGCAAATTTTAATCCATATGCACTGGCAAGTTTTTGTTCCATAAACGATTTTATTGATTGTGACGGAATTGCTAAAACTACAGAGGCGCAATTCTTAGGAATTCCTCTCGCATATTGGGGATTATTTTTCTATGGTTTTGTTTTCTGGATGCTTTTTGCAAAGAAACTTAAAAATTATAAATTATTTAAATTTATGGAAGTATTCAAAAATCCTTTAGATTATATTGCTTCTTTAGGTTTGTTTGCATTTATTATTTCAATGATATTATTGTGCTTGAGCTTATTTGATATCCATAAATTATGTGTGTTATGCGCATTTACTTATATGTTAAATCTTTTAATAGGCTGTATTGCTACAGATTTTAAAAACGGCGGTTTCATTCATTCAATAAAACAAAGTTTTATGGACTTTTTAGATGCAATTAAAATTAAAAAATATTTGATAGCATTTATTGCAGTAATGACTGTAGCGGTTGCTTTTTTGGCATACACAAGGATTACTTTTGTTTTTGCCCCGCAGGTAAAAAGACAGTTAGCTGTTAAAGAATTTACACACCCTAATTATAAAAAATATGATGTAAAAGGAAATATTTTGGGAGACGAAGGTGCTAAAATAGTAATATATGTATATTCAGATTATCAATGTCCTATATGTCCGGCTCAAAATATTATGATGTATAAGTTAGCAAAAGAAATGAAAGGTATTCACATTATCCATAAAAATTTACCTTTGGATACGGATTGTAATCCATACTTACAAGCACCTTTCCATAAAGGTTCTTGTATAGATGCAAGATATGCAATTGCAGCTAAAAAACAAGGTAAATTCTGGGAAATGAATAGTCTGCTATTTGAGAAAAAGCCTCAAACAGAAGAAGCAATATTAGATATTGTAAAAAATAAGGGCTTTGATTTAGATAAACTGCAGGAAGATGCAAACAGCTTAGAAACATCCGAACAGTTAAAAGAAGAGTTAAAATATGCTCATTCACAAGGCATAAACGGAACTCCAACAACTGTAATCAATGGAAAAGTTGATCTTGGAATGCAAGAATACAATGAATACAAAGAAATGGTGAAGAAACTTGGAGCAGAAGAAAGATAAAATAATACTTCATACCTGTTGTGCAATATGTTCAGGATATCCCATATCTCATTTAATGGATATGGGATATCAGGTTTTGGCTTATTTTTACAACCCTAATATTTACCCTGATGCGGAATATCAAAAACGTCTTGAAGCTGAAAGGACTTTGTGTTCTCATTTTGGTTGCGAATTGATTGTAGAAGTGTACAATCCTGAAGAATTTTATGCTGCCGCAAAGGGCTTGGAATTGGAACCCGAGAAAGGGAAGCGTTGTGATAAGTGTTTTGAATTACGTTTGAGAAAAACCGCAGAATTTGCAAAAAAAATGGGAATAAATAAATTTACAACATCTATTGTAATAAGCCCTCATAAAAGTTTTCAAAAACTCACTCAAATTGGTGAAGCTATTGCAAAGGAATATGGATTAGAATATGTAGCAATTGATTTCAAAAAGAAAGACGGCTTTTTGAAAACAAACCAAATTTCAAGAGAACTTAATTTGTACAGACAAAATTATTGTGGTTGCAAATTTAGTTTACGATAAATCATATATTTACATTATGATTGTTCAAAGAAATGTTATATAATTAAATAAGCAGAACTTGATTTATAAAAAAAAATCATTAAAGTAATTACAAAGGAAATAATGTTATGAATAAGAAGATTGCAGGATTATTATCAGCATTTTTAATACTAACATCAATGCAGGTTTTGGCAGCAGGGGTGGATAAATTAGAACCTATCGGAAAGAGTT
>CALVGY010000073.1 GCA_944327215.1 Candidatus Gastranaerophilales bacterium
TTTTATACTATATATTTTATTAATAATTATATATATAAATATAATAGTAATAATAAGCTCTAATTATTTGTAGAAAACTATTAAAAACCTTGATATAATCAAAGTTTTCATTGTCGAAAAAATTGTAGAAAATATGTGCATAATTTTTCTGAAATTGTAGAAAACTATATAATAGTACAACCTTTGTAGAAAACTCATGAGTTTTCTACTGTTTTCTACTAAATTTTCTACTGATTTCTTCTAAAGAATCTCCGCCAAACATTAATAAAAATTCGTCAATTAATACGCAAGCTATTCTGCTTTCTGCGATTACGGAGCATGCCTCAACAGCACAAGTATCAGAACGTTCAAAGTGTGCAACGCATTCTTGCATGGTCTTTAAATCCACTGTTTGCAAAGCTTTTGGCATTGTAGGAATAGGTTTCATTGATAAAGTTACAACAAGGGGTTCTCCGTTTGTCATTCCGCCTTCTATTCCCCCCGCGTTATTTGAGTTTCTGACAATAGAACCGTCTTTTATAAACATTTCATCGTGGAATTCACTTCCGCGCATTTTATATGAATCTTCGTTGCCGATTGAAACAGATTTGACAGCAGGAATACTCATTACTGCTTGAGCAATTTTCCCATCAAGCATTCTGTCCCAATGAACGTATGAACCCAAACCTATTGGAAGATTTGTGAATGTAACTTCTATTTTTCCGCCTAATGTGTCACCATCTTTTCTGGCATTATCTATTTCTTGATTAAAATTCTCTGTTGCATTTCCTATTTGAATAATTTTTGATGAACAGGTTATTCCAAATTGTTTTAGCATTTGTTTTGCAACAGATCCGACAGCTGTTTCTATTGCAGTTTTGCGGGCGCTGGAACGCTCAAGAACGTTTCTCAAATCTTGATGATTATATTTTATACTTCCTGCAAAATCTGCGTGTCCCGGACGGCATTGAGTAAAGGATTTTTCTTCTGTAAAATCTTTTGGATCAGTACTCATTATTTTTTGCCAGTTTTCAAAATCTTTGTTTTGAATAACAAGAGTTACAGGAGAACCTATTGTTTTTCCAAAACGAACGCCTGATGTAATTTCTACGGTGTCTGTTTCTATTTTCATTCTTCCGCCGCGTCCGTAACCTAATTGACGACGTCTTAAATCGTCGTTAATTAGCGCTGTATCAATTTCAAACCCTGCTGGTATTCCTTCTATTATTGCGGTGAGGCATTTCCCATGGCTTTCACCGGCTGTTAAAAATCTGTATTTATCTAACATAATTATTTTTTGTTTGCATACTTAAGAAATATTTGCTCTTTTGTTTGCATCATTTCTTCTGTAATTTGCCATTTTCCGTTTATCTTTTTAACTACCATATATGTTTTAAGTTTATATGTTTCTCCTTTAGGTTGTCTCAAAGAACTAATTTTATAAGCTCCGTTACCCAAAGATGTTACACTAATATTTGTATAAGTGTTTTTGTAACCTCTCATTTTAGCACCGGCTTGACCAATTTTCATTTGTCTTATATAAGTTGCAGTATTTGTTTCAACATTAACAAGTCCGCCATCTGGTTTTACAACTTGTCTTATGATTTTCGCATTTGGAGAATACATTGTTGCAACGGTTGGACTATATGAATTTGCAGCATTTACATAACTGTGAAAGAAATTAAGTGCATCTTGAGCAGTTTCTGCAAAAGCTTTTAAACCCATTGTAAACATCATTGTAAATACAAACATTATTGATAATATTTTTTTCATTTCTTTTATACCCTTATTTAAATCTACACAATAATATAACGATAAACAAATTATTTTGTTCATAATAATTATATCATATAAACCCCCGATGTCATTATCCGAAATATATAGTATAAATTATTATATGAATTTGCAAATTTTATCTGAATATTTGGATTATCTCGAAATAGAAAAAGGACTTGCTGAAAATACTCTTGAAGCATATCGAAGAGATTTGGAATATTTTTTTGAATATTGCGGGGATATTGATATTACTGAAATTCAAAGAAACCGTATAAATTCGTATGTTAGAGATTTGCACGAAAAAGATTTTTCAGCAACAAGTATTATGAGAAAAATAGCCTCTATTCGAGGGTTTTTTAAATGGGCTTGTACAAATAATGTTTTGAAAATAAATCCTGCACTTACTTTAGAACAACCGAAAGTTCCTCAAAAATTACCCAAAGTTATGACTGTTGAGGAGATAAATAACCTTTTAAACCAAGATTTAAATAAACTGCAAAGGGTTATTATAGAATTGTTATATGGATGCGGACTCAGGGTTTCTGAATTGGTTAATTTGAAAATAACGGATTATGATTTGAAAGCAAAGTTTCTTGAATGCACAGGTAAAGGCTCAAAAGACAGAATGATTCCTTTAGGTAAAAAGGCTATAGAAGCAATAAAAAATTATTTGCCTGAAAGAGATTATTTGCTCAAAAAATTTAATTATCAAACAAAACAGCTTTTGATAAATGAAAAAGGTAAAAAAGTTAATCGACAAGAGATTTATACATTTATTCATGAACAGGGTAAAAAACTGCATAAATCAATATCTCCCCACACTCTCCGTCATACATTTGCAACACACTTGATAGAAAACGGTGCAGATTTGAGAGTTGTACAAGAGCTTTTGGGACACAGTAACGTTTCAACAACACAATTGTATACTCATATCAGTAAAAAACGATTAAAAGAAGTTTATTTTGCAATAAACGGATAATAAAAAAGTTAATCTTTTACTTCTTCCAAAATATCAAGTACACTGCATCCAAAAAACTTAGCAATTTTTTCTAAAGTACTCAACTTTAAATCAACATGTTCTCCTCTTGTTAATTTTGTAATTGTTGTAGTACTAAGACCTGACATACTGGCAAGTTCTTTATTTGTATATCTTTTCTTCCATTTGACATTATAAAGATTAATAATAATCATAACAGCATTATAATTTATGTAATTGTAATAGTCTTTTATCAATTGACAATATTATAAAATCAAACTACAATGTGATTATTGAAATAATTAGTAATAATCTAAGGAAATATAATATGAATGATGAAAACAATCAAAATATTGGTTATTATGAAGATTTAGTTGCAGAGCTTGATTTAAAATTGACAGAACTTCTTTCGCACATAAAATTGATAGCAAATGCAACAGGTATTGCCAGAGATTTTGAAATTACTCCCGATGATATTAATGCTTTGGCTGTAACTATTTATGATAAAACAATAAATGCTCAAATAACAGTTCAAAAATTAAAACATTCATTAAATGATTTACAAGTTTAATTTCTTTTACTTTTTTCATGATATAATTCCTTTATGAGAAAACCAATTGTAGCAATAGTCGGACGCCCGAATGTAGGGAAATCAACATTTGTAAATCGCCTTGTAGGATCAAGAAATTCTATTGTAGATGATTTGCCTGGAGTAACACGCGACAGAATTTATTTTGATGTTGAGTGGCAGAACAAAGAATTTACTGTAATTGATACAGGTGGAATTATTCCGGGTGATGAAGATGAAATTATGTTGTCGATTTTTGATCAGGCAAAAATTGCTTGTGAAGAAGCAGATAAAATAATTTTTATTGTAGACGGAAAAGAAGGAGTAAATCCTGTTGATTATGATATTGCAAATATTTTAAGACAGTCTAAAAAACCTGTTTTCCTTGCAGTGAACAAATCTGACAACCCGGAATCATTGTTAATGGTAAATGATTTTTATTCACTTGCAATAGGTGAACCTATTGGTATTTCTGCATTACACGGTTCAGGTGGAGTTGGTGATTTGTTAGATTTAGTTACTGAAGATTTTTCTCAAGAAGTTGAACAAAAAGACGATGACACAATAAGAATTGCAATTGTTGGAAGACCAAATGCAGGAAAATCTTCTATTGTTAATGCTTTGTTAAATGAAAACAGAGTTATTGTTTCGGATATTTCAGGAACAACAAGAGATAGTATTGATAGCAGAATTTCTTATAATGACAGAGAATTTGTAATAGTAGACACTGCAGGGATTAGAAAAAAAGCAAAAGTAGACTGGGGTGTTGAAAAGTTTGCAGTAGATAGGGCAATCAGATCTATTAGAGATTGTGACGTTGCTCTTTTGGTTATTGATGCAACTCAAGGAATTTCTGATCAGGATAAAAAAATTGCATCAATTATTACAGAAGCAGGAAAAGGTTTGATTATCGCAATAAATAAATGGGATTTGATTGAGGATAAAAAATCAAATACCATAAATGTTTATAACAAAAAATTATCAAATGATATCCCGTTTTTAGAATATGCACCAAAAATTTACATTTCTGCAGTTACAAAACAAAGATTACATCAAATTTATACAGAAGCAGAAAAAGTTTATGCAGAATGTACAAAAAGAATTTCTACAGGTTTGTTGAATAAAATTATAAAAGAAGCTTATATGCTTAATCCTCCTGCATCTTCAAAAGGCAAGAGATTAAAAATAATGTACGTAACTCAAACAGGAATTCAACCTCCGCATATTGTTATTTTTGCAAATAATGCGGATTTAATGAAAGATCACTATAAACGCTATATTGAAAATAAATTGCGTGAAGCTTTTGGATTTTTTGGTACTCCGATAAAACTATCAGTTAGAGAACGTTCAGATAAAGAAAAGAAATAAAAAAAAAGAGGATAAAATATCCTCTTTTTTTTATAAATTAAAATTTGCTTACGAAACACAAAACGTCATCAAATAAGTTTTTAATAGGTTCTGTAACGTCGTATGAAAGAATTTTTCTAACATATTCAAGTTTTTCTTCAAATGTCAATGTATGACGTTGTTCTTCTGGTATTTCTGCGATAATTTGTTCAATTTTGCTTTCATCAATAACTATTTCATACTGTTTCAACAATTCTTCTGATAACATAATTGTTTCACATACATCATTGATAGGTGTAATTTTGGAATAATCAATTTCCAATTCTGTTGGGTTGCTTAAATCTCTCATCTTTCATGCTCCTTATATAAAAATTATTTAAACAAATGTTTCTGAGACATAATTTGCCATTTCATTAAACATATTTTGAAGCGGCTTTGTAATATCAATCATTGTATTTTGTTGAATATTAGCCATTGTAGAATCAATAGATTTTTTAGGTGGGGCAGCTATTGCTTCAAATTTTCCGGTTTCTAATTGTTCAAGTAAATCTCTGGAAAAATCAGTTGTATTTCTAAGAGATGATAAAATGGCACAATCTATTTTAAATAAATCTGCTGAACTAAGTTCACAACTCAGCATTCTCTCCATTTTGTCAATGTCATTAATGTCATGTAAAATTCCATTGGCAACAGTGTTACAGTCTGTGACCATAACGTTTTCGGTTTTTGAATTCATTAAAATTTTACCTCCAATTAATTATTGCTCTGTCTGTATTTTTTATCTCGGTAATTTTTGTCCAAAACTTTAATAAAACATTAAAAATGTTACATTATATTTACAAAGACATGCAAAAAGAGAATTGGTAAGCAATTCGAGCAAAAAACATTGTAGCGAAAAAGAAAGTCTCGTCATTTGACAAGACTTATAAATATACATTTACCCCACACATTTTATAACACAAAAAAAAATGTTTGTCAACACTTATAAATAAAAAATTTTTCTAAAAAAAATAAATGTAATTATAAGAAATTTTAATGAGCTTCTTTCACCGCAACAATTGTTTCTTCGATTTCAGTTTTTAAATATTCAAGCTGTTGGTCAATAACGTTATCATTATATAGATACCCCGGGCCTGTGTATGCCATATAGGGTCTGTATTTTTCGGCTTCGGCTCTAAGTGTTGCAATTGATTGGGTATGAACAGAAAGTTCCATAATTTTTTGAAAAGAAATATAGCTGCTTTCAGGTGTTCCTTGGTATTTGTTACGTAAATATTCTACTGTTTTGGTGAAAAAAAATGCTTTTGCATTAAAAAGTTGAACAGTACATTTATCTTCAATACAGCTGAGAAGGTTTTCCAGTTGCGGTAAAAGTTCATTAATATCATTTAGATATGGTGATGTTTTATTGTCTTTCAGAATAATATTTACAAATGCGGGATTATCTCTTGGCACGGGTTTAATTTCATCTGCGGAATTAAAATTTTTAGATTCTTCAAAAAGCGGTTTTGTTGTTTTGGGTTCATTTGGGTTAAAGCTTTTTGATATATCTGGAAGTGTCCCGACATAGCCTTTGCCTTCTGTGTCGGGGGTATCTTTTTTGAACCCCCAACCAAAACAGGTTGTGCAGCTAAGTATTAAAACAAGTAATAAAATCGCAGATTTTTTCATACCATAATTATAATGATATGTTTAGAAAAATCATCCTTTGTTTAAGTGAATTGTTTATAGTTTACAAATTATTCGATAACAGATCCTGTTGCAGGTTCAATGATTGGAGTTTGTGGCATTGTAGAAGGTGTTTGTTGAGGTTTATGTTTATAACCGAATAAATGCCATTTTTTGTGAACGGGACAAAGTACATTATTTTGTTCTCCGTAATACATTTTTTGCCCAAATGGTCTTAATTTTGGATCGCGTTCATAAAAAGCTTTGTTATTCATACAATATTTAATTTCTTTACGCTTCATTTTTGTTACGGAATTATATTTTGCTTTTTGTTCAGAGTTTAAAATAGATTTGAATTCTTTATCATACTTGTCTGCAGTTTTTTGCATTTCTTTTTTTATATTTTTTACAATATTTTCTTGTTTTTTTATTGCAACAAGAGATGCTCCGCTATGTTCGCACATTTTAGATAGTACGTATTCTTCCTGTTGAAATTGTTTGAAAAGTTTTCCTAATTCTTCATATCTTTTTTGATCAATAACGTCTTTACATTTTTGTTGATCATTTGAGAGATTTAAAACATTATATAGTGTAGCCCTTTCATTATACATTGATGTCATAAGATCAAGACATTTGGTATTTTGGTTGCATTTACAAGCTTGTTGTTCGTTTTCCATAACACCGATTTCTTGTGCAAAAACAGAATTTACACAAAATAAACAACAAATAATAAGTAAAGCCAAATTTTTAAACATTTTTCCTCTCCCTTATAAAAGAAATTATTACATAATAATAGGTTAAAAACAATCTTTTGTAGTAAACTCTATTTATGGAAGAAATGAATTTACGAAATTATGCATATATTGGCGATGCCGTTTGGGAATTGTATATTCGCGAAAAGACGGTGAAAATGACAAATAATTCACAAAATTTGCATAAATTAACAACAGAAAAAGTAAAAATGGGATTTCAGGCAACATTGCTCCATAAATTGGAAACCTATTTAACAGAAGAGGAACAAGAACTATCTCGTCGTGGGCGGAATTTACCGATACCAATCGGAAGACGCCAAAACCAGAGTGAATATCGACAGGCAACAGCATTTGAGACTTTAATTGGGTGGTGGTATATGACAAACCCCAATAGATTGTCAGAAATATATTCAATATTGGCTCCGGAATTAGGTATATAAAAAAAATTCATTAAAAGTGCTTTACAAAAAAAAATTAGCATGTACAATAAATATTGTGACAAATAAATAACGACCTCGTGGGGGTTTAGCTCAGCTGGTAGAGCACCTGCTTTGCACGCAGGGGGTCAGGAGTTCGAATCTCCTAACCTCCACCATTTAAAACAAATAGAACTATTGAAAACAGAGCCTTCGGGCTCTTTTTTAATGCTTTCAATACATTTATCTTTTGAAGAAATTATTGCAGACTTGAATTCAGACAATCCCATTTCTGAAATCTCTTTTTTAGCAAATTTTAATAGAGTTTCAATCGTTGCAAAAGGTTCTTTAAATACCATTTTAACCTTTTTATTATTAATTGTTACACTTAGGTACGTAGCTCTAATAATTTGTGCAACTTCTTCTTCTGAAAGTTCGTTTGCTGGTAAACTTGCTTTATGACAAAAATCAAGGATTTTTATACCTGTATCTAAAAAATTTGTATTAGCTATAGTGTGTTTTTGCAAGTCTGAATTTAAACGGCTTAATTTTACCTCATATTCGTTTTTCAAATTAACCCACATAGCATAATCAAGTACACCGTTCACCTGATCAAGATACATCTTTTTCAAAACTTCTTTGTTTTGTTCTATTTCTGAGTTAATTCTCTCAACTTCACTTTTATGATATTCCTGTTCATCTCCAAGACATTCTGTTAGTGAATATTTTACTAACTCATACAAATCTTTGTTTATACCAATTCTTTTTAGGTGCATTCTGAAAGACTGAGTAAGTTGTTTTTCTGAAATATATGCTGT
>CALVGY010000074.1 GCA_944327215.1 Candidatus Gastranaerophilales bacterium
AAAGATTTTGTAATGTGAGGTGCGTTGAAGCTAAAAGAATACGTTCCGGGTCAGAGAGTTGTGTTTGAAAGAAATCCAAATTATTACGTAATTGATAAAGACGGTAAAAAACTTCCGTATTTAGATAAAATTGTATATTTAATAGTAGGTGACATAAACAATCAAGTGCTAAAGTTTGAGGGCGGTGAATTAGATGAAATTAGTCTTCAAGGAGCAAATGTCGCTCGTTTTAAAGAAATGGAAAAACATTCTGATTTTACGGTTTATAACATAGGGCCTGATACCGGAACTATGTATATCGCAATGAATATGAATAACCGTAAAAATGATAAGGGAAAATATTATGTTGATCCTAAAAAACAAGTGTGGTTCCAAGATAAAAATTTCCGTCAAGCAGTAGATTATGCAATTGATAGAAAAAATATGGTGTTTAATATTGCAAATGGCCTTGCAGAACCTTTATTTACGCCAGAAACCTTGAATTCAATATTTTTGAATAAAAACTTGAAAGGTTATGATAGAAATATTGAAAAATCAAAAGAACTGTTGAGAAAATCAGGGTTTAGTTGGGATAAGGCAGGTCATTTAATAGATAAATTTGGAAATCATGTTGAATTCGATTTATATACAAATGCAGGAAATACCGAAAGAGAAGCTATTGGGGTTATGGTAAAACAAGACCTTGAAGATTTGGGAATGAAAGTTAATTTCAAACCTATTGAATTCAATTCTTTAGTAAATAAACTTATGGCTAGTTTGGATTGGGATATGGTAATAATGGGATTTACAGGCTCTCCACTTGAACCTAATGGCGGAAAAAACGTTTGGTTATCTGATGGGACTTTGCATATCTTTAACCAAAGATTGGAAAAAGATTTGAACAGCCCTCGATATGATTTTGAAAAACGTTTGGATTATTTGTACACGCAAGGTGCTTTAGCAACAAAATTTGAAGATAGAAAAAAATATTATGATGAATATCAAAAAATTGTATATGATGAAAAACCTTTGATATATATTTATTCACCAATCAGAATTGTTGCTTTGAGAAACAAATTCCAAAACATATATCCGACAAGTTTGGGAGGAGTAACTCATAATATAGAGGAGATTTTTATAAAATAATGCAAATTTTAATATATATATTAAAAAGAATACTTCAAACAATCCCTTTGCTTATAATAGTTTCGTTAATAAGCTTTTTTATAATACGTCTTTCTCCTGTTGATCCTTTGGCAGAATTAAGGCTAAATCCTTCTGTTTCAAAAGAAACTTTGCAAAAAGAAACCGAAAGGTTAGGGCTTGATAAACCTATTATTGTACAATACGGTAAATGGGCAAAATCTTTTATAAAAGGTGATTTAGGTGTTACATCTAACGGCGAGCAGGTTAGCACGAAATTAAAAGAACGTATTCCAAATACTTTGCTTTTAACAGGTATTGTTATATTTTTGTCTTGGATTGTCGGTATTCCTTTAGGAATACTTGCTGCTGTTAATTGGAAAACTCCATTTGATAGAATATTAACAGTTTTGACGAGTATTGGAATGGCAATCCCATCATTTTTCTTTGCAGTTTTATTATTAATATTTGCGGTTAAAACAGGTTGGTTTCCAGTCGGAGGGTTAACAAGCTCTAATTTTATGGAAATGACTTTTGCTCAAAAGTTTTTAGATATTACTCATCATTTGGTTTTGCCTGTAACTGTTTTATTTACATTATCTTTAGCAGGGTTACAAAGACAAATGAGAGGGAATCTTTTGGATGTATTGGATAGTGATTATGTCAAATTTGCAAGGGCTAAAGGGCTTAGTGAATTTAAGATTATATTCAAACACGCTTTGAGAAATGCTGTAAATCCTTTAATTACACTTTTAGGCTTTGAATTTGCAGGATTGCTAAGCGGGGCAGCATTAACAGAATATGTTTTTCAATATCCGGGGCTTGGTCGTTTAATATTAGAAGCTGTTTTAAAATCTGATATAAACCTTGTTATGGCATCTTTAATGATGGGTGCTGTAATGTTGATTTTAGGTAATTTAATTGCAGATATTTTGCTTATTATCACTGATCCTCGTATCAGAGAAGGGAGTCAGGCATGATAAGGAATTTGATAAAACAATTATGGAAAGATAAGTTTGCAAGAATTGCTCTGATTTTACTTGGAATAATTTATTTCGCGTTATTTTTTGCTGATTTTATAGCACCTTATACAAAAGATTTTTCTGACAGATCTATGGCTTATGTGCCGCCTTCAAAGATTTTTACTATTGATGAGAATGGTAAATTTTCAAGACCTTATACTTATAATTACAAAAGAGAATTTGATCCGTATGATTTGAAAATTGTTTATACGCTTGACAGAAGTCAAAAACATTATGTCAAATTCTTCTCTAAAGGACAGCCGTATAAATTCTTAGGTTTAATCCCTATGAAACGTCATCTTGTAACAACTGATAATAACGGAAGATTATTTTTATTGGGAACAGATATTAACGGGCGAGATGTTTTTTCAAGAATTTTGTTTGGCGGTAGAATATCTATGACCATTGGATTTTTGGCATTGTTTGTATTGTTCCCAATAGGCCTTTTGTATGGTGGAATTGCAGGGTATTTTGGCGGCAAAGTCGATATGGTTATGATGAGATTTGCTGAAGCTGTTATGTCTATTCCTAGTTTTTATCTTTTAATTATTTTAGCCTCAATATTGCCATCCGGAATGACTAGTGTGCAAAGATTTATGCTTATTGTTGTAATTCTTGCACTTATCGGTTGGGCAAGTTTTGCAAGAGTTGTTAGAGGTATGGTTTTATCAATTAAAAATCAAGAATATGTTCAGGCCGCAAAATCAATTGGCGCTTCAAAATTCAGAATTATTGTAAAACATATTTTGCCACAGACTACAAGTTTTGTAATTGTTGCAATGACTTTGTCTGTGCCTTCTTATATTTTGTCGGAATCAGGCTTAAGCTTTTTGGGGCTAGGAATTCAACAGCCTGATGCAAGTTGGGGAAATATGTTGAAAGAAGCTCAAGAATATACAAATATAATCTACCGCCCTTGGCTTTTAACTCCCGGATTTTTAATTTTTATTGCAGTATTGGCTTTTAATTTAATTGGTGATACAATAAGAGATATTTTAGACCCGAAAAGTAAAACAAGGTAATATATTAAATAAGGTAATCAGCTGGTAAGAAGGAGAAATTTATGGATTTGGCAAATTCTGGATTAATGTTTGATATGACACTTGCACTTCGCCTTTTAGCTGCTCTACTTTTAAGTTTTGCAATTGGCCTTGAACGTGAAATGACTAACAAGTATGCAGGTTTGAGAACCAATATTTTAGTTTGCCTTGGTGCTTGTTTGTTTACTATAATTTCAATATATGGTTTTCCAGAAGTTTCGGTTACGGGAGATGAATTAGGAACAAGAGATACCGCTCGTGTTGCAGCCCAAGTCGTTACAGGTATCGGTTTTATTGGCGCAGGTACAGTTTTTCGTCATGGTGCAACTGTTTTTGGACTTACAACTGCTGCTACGTTGTGGGTGTCTGCAGCTGTTGGGATGGCGTGCGGCGCCGGAATGTTTACCCTTGCAATTGCGGCAACTGTATTTTCTATTTTGATACTTGTTTCTGTAAGATTCTTTGAACGAAATATCTTAATTTCTACTGCTAAAAATACAAAACGTTTGAAAATGAGTATTTCTTGCTTGAACGAAAATTCTAATAGAATATATGATTACATTATTGAAAACAGTAAATCTCTTGTAGAAGTTTCAAAAAAATTAAACAAACAAGATGAGAACTTGACAAAAATCGTAGTAATTCTTGATATTGCTGGACGCAATCCTATTCAGGATTTATATAAAACTTACCAAAAAATTGACGGAATTGAATCAATTTCTATTCAGGAATTCAACGAATAGGGAATGTTGTCATTACAACTGACTCTTAGCTGGTTTGGATAAATATTTCTTGTTAGTGCCTGTCTTTCAGAATATCTTCTTTAATTTCAGGCCCTGGCATATTTTGTTTCATTTTAAATGTTAAATATTCTTCGCTGTTTGTTTTTAACATATTTTTATTTCTTATGAAATTCATGGCTTCTTTAAATGACATATTAATTAAGTTTTTAGTTTCTTGAATAGTCTTTGCTGATTGAAGCTTTATTCCTATTTCTGCAACATCTTTTGTCGCGTTAGTAACTGCGGTTATCTTTTCGGCTTTAGAGGTATCTTCCCAGTCCTTGCCGCCATATTTTTTCTCAAAGAAGGATTCGACTAAGTCTTCAAATGAATTTTTAGCTGAGATTTTAGCTTTATTTAAATTTAATTGAGTATTATTAGGAATAATATTATGTTTTCTTAGAATATTGTCTGATAATGCATAGAATGTATCCATGTTCATTGATTCTATTTTTGTTTTGTTGTCAAAGAAGAATGTTTTTAGGTCTTTTTCTACTTTTACAAGAGCTTCTTCTTTAGTAAGACCTTTAGGCAAAGTCGCATCTTGTAATACAATATTTGCTAAATCTTTAGTATTCCCGTTTTTAATAAAGCCGACGACTTTTAAAGATGCCATTGCTTGTTCTTTTGTTAGTTTAATTGTATTTCCGGTATCAATCAAAGTTAATAATTTGCCTTTTCCTGATTTAAGAGCTTGATGATTGATGAAAATGTTTCCCGGGTGAATGTCTGCGTGGATAACTTTTCCATTCTTATCTACTTTTGTAAATTGTTCTACTTGTAAGTCAATATATGTTTTTAGTAATTTTTTAATTTGTGAAGGTGTCATATCAAAGTCTTCAAATTCAGGAGCTCTTGATTTGATTTTCTTCAAGTCTTCTTCATATTTTTCAATAGTTGGTTTTATCCATTTTTCTTTAGAATTCTTTTGTGCATACATTTTTAAATATTTTATTCTACTTTCGCAGTTGTAGTAATCAACAAGAGTTTTTATGCTGATGCCGGGAGCTTTTTCCATTATGTATATTCCAGGTTTAGCTTCTATTGGAACTACAACATCTGCTACTTTACAATATTTCTTTAATTCTTTTGCAGCGTTCATTTCGTTTACAAAATCTACTTCTTTTGAAATTCCGTCTGCTAAATCGTTGATGTTTTTAATTAAGTATTTTTGATTGTCGTTTAGTTTATCTAAAGGAGTATCTCCGGTGATAAGTTTAATAAATTTTTCCTTATCTTTCGCAATTTTTTCTGCATTTATACCATTTTTTAGAACTTTAATACAAACTTCTTTGCCGGATGAATCTTTTGCTAAATATGTTTCTGCAACAGTACCTACACCCAGAAGTTTTGATATTTTATATTTAGATGAACCCAAAAGATTATTAATATGATCTTGTGCTTCTTCAATTGTTCTTGTAGGTGGACAATTTTCCCTTAGAGCTTCTGTAATTTTCTCATATTGGTTATAGTCACCTGATAGTAAACCTTTATTTTTAATTTGTAAGAATTTAACTGCAAATATATTTTCATCTGTCAGATTTTTTATAATATCATCCATATTATCATTCAAATATAGTTTGTCAGATTTAACTATATTTTGGATAGCTTCAGAGTTAAGCATAAAATCTTCAAGTTCTTGGTAAGCTGATTTTGAAGATGGTAAGTCAGGGAGTTCTAATTTTACATTTTTAAGTTTATTTACGACTTTATCCAAATTCTTACCTAAAACGTGGCTGAAATGAGCTTTTTTGAATGCAGGTACAGCTATTGCTGCTGTCGCAAGTGTATTTACAACTGCATTATCTTTAAATTTTTGTGCAAAATCGTTTAAAGACTTATCTTTTTTATCTTTATTGTTTGTAGTATATCTAAGTCCTGTCGTTGCTATTATATATGCGGGAACTCCAATTATGCCTCCGGCCAAAGCAGTTACTGGGGCCAAGATACCGTTTGCTGCTCCGGTTAAGAAGTTTTTGAAGTTAGCTTTTCTTCTTGCTTTGCGAGCTTGTTTCTTTGCTGCTTTAAGTTCTTTTTTATTTGTGTAAGATTTTTTATCAACTTTATATTCTTTAGAACCAATTCTTTCTGTTTTTGTAATTATTGATTTTGTTATTCCTCCAGCAATTCCAAGAATAGGAAGCATTAATATTGTTGCTTTTGTCTTAGATTGTAGGATACTATCCATCATTTTAAATATGTTAAATCTTCGAATATCTTTACTATTTGCATTATTTTTTAGATTTTTTAAAAATTCAGGCAAGGCATTTAATTTATCTTGAGCTTGATATTTTTTAATAAAATTATTTCCTAAATAGTACCCGCTAATCGTTACAGCTGCAGTTGCAGTGTCTGCAAATGCTTGTACGGAATTTTGCTGTGAGTTTTTATATTTTGTAATAGTATCTTTTATGTTGTCTTCAGAAATTTCGCCTTTTTCAAATTTATCAATTTCTTTTTCTACTGCTTTTGATCCAAGGCCTATGTTGGTTTTATTCTTTAAAAAATTGTAAAATTTCCTTAGAAGTCCATTATTCTTTTTTTCTTTTATAAATTCATCTCGAATATAAGAATTTTGTATTGTTTTTGTTGTTGCAACTGGCTTTGTGTCAATTTTTGTTGCACTATTTACTCCAGCATTATTAGCTGGTTGTGGAGTAATGTAATATTGGTTTTGCCCATTTTTATTTAAGAAATTATCTATTCCTGACATAATTTTCCCCTAATTATAATAACAATATAGGGGATGTTTTTTTGCTTTTCGTACTTGTTTATATTAACTTATATTAAGCTAAATTCGTTTTTTATGATTTAATTTCTAAAAACGGGAAGTATAATTTCAAATTCGGTTATTTCTGGAGTCGATTTATTAAGTTTCAAAATTGCATTTTGTGCTTTTAAATTTGTTGCACATATATGCAAACCCAGACCGCTCCCTGTCTTTTTTGTCGTAAATCCTTCTTCAAATATTATTTTTTGCTTTTCTTTTGAGATTGCTTCTCCGTTGTTGGAGATTTTTATAATCGCATTATTGTCTTTTATTTCAAGTGAAACTTTTATTTCTCCTTTTTTATCAATTGCTTCTATCGCATTTTTTATTATATTTACTATGCAAGCGAGAAATTTGTTTTCATCAATAAGCGCTTGTGCACTTGTTTTTATATCGCTTTTAATTTTTATTTCTTTGTCGTGGATATAAACTTCGGAAAGTTTTATGCCTTCTTGTAGTAGTTCTTTTAAATCACAATTTTTTAATGAGATGTTGTTTAATGATTTTAAATCAAGCAGGGAGTTGCTCATTATTTTTAATGATTTGCTGATACAGTTTAGAGCATTATTAATAGAATTGTTGTTTATGTTTTCTTCTTCAAGATGTTTTCTTATTATTTGTGTATAAATTTCACAGATGGATAAATGATTTCGGATTTCGTGTGATATACATCTTGATTGTTCAAAAATTGTTTCTGTTTCATTCATTTTTTCTTGCCCCTTTTATTTCTTAAAAAGAAAGGTTCAGCTTTTCGGCTGAACCTTTTAGTTTATATAAAATTAGCCGTATAATTAAACTGCAATTTTAGAGAGTCTTCTGTTTGCAAATCCGTTGTTTAGCGCATATAAAACAGCTTGAGTTCTGTCATTTACCTGTAATTTTTGGAAAATATTATTTACGTGAGTTTTAACAGTAGTTTCTGAAATAAATAATTTTCCTGCAATCCCCTTATAGTTATTACCTTGAGTAAGTAATTCCAAAACTTCTTCTTCACGGGCAGTTAAATATGTAAGAAGATTTTCTTCTGAAGATACTTTTGTTTCTTCTTTGAATGAATTTTGAAAATATTCAAAGAAACGTGATGTAAGAGCGGTTGGAAGATAAATTTTCCCGGCAGCAACTTCATCCATTGCGTAAATTAGTTGGGCAGAAGCCATTGTCTTTAAGATATAACCTTTTGCACCTATTTTCATTGCCCTGAAGATGAGATCAGCATCATCATAACCACTTAGAGCTATTACCTTAACATCTATATTAAGTTTTTCAATTTCTTG
>CALVGY010000075.1 GCA_944327215.1 Candidatus Gastranaerophilales bacterium
TAGACATTTATTTTTATTAATAAATTCCGTTATTGGGTTAATTACAATTTCTAATGAGTTCATAGTTTCCCTTTCTTATAAATTAAATTTGTTACGTACATAATAAAAACAAACAAAAATAATTTTGCTATTTTTCTTGTTCATATCCAAAAATTTTTAAAGAATTTTGTTTTTTTCTCCAGTTTTTTTCTATTTTAACTTCGAGTCCTAAAAATACTTGTTTATCAACTATTTTTTCTAGTTCCAATCTGGCTTCCGTACCTATTTTCTTTAAAAGATTTCCGCCTTTTCCTATCAAAATTCCTTTTTGACTCTTTGTTTCGCAGTAAATTGTTGCGTAAATTCTATCTATATCATCACTTTCGGTGTAGCTTTCTATTTTAACGGCAACTGAATGCGGGATTTCGTCGGATGTATTTAATAAGATTTTTTCTCTTATAATTTCTTCTGTAACATCTCTCATTGTTTCTTCTGTAACAATATCTTCAGGATACAGAAGAGCCCCTTCCGGTAAAAGTTTGAAAATGTTTTTCAGCAGGGTGTCTATATTTCTTCCGGTTTTAGCTGAAATTCTAACAATCGGATAATTTTTGTCGAATAAAAGTTTATAAGTTAACAAATTTTCTTCAACTTTGTTCATATTTTTTAATTTATCAACTTTGTTCATTACAATTATAACGGGGGTATCTGTTTGCAAAATATTTTGTGCAATCCATTTGTCGCCTTTTCCTGCAGGTTCTGAACCATCTACAAGAAACAATATCAAATCAGCGTCAGGAATCGCTAATTTGGATTCATCTAACAGAAATTCACCAAGTTTATTTAACGGTTTGTGAACTCCGGGTGTGTCAATAAAGACAATTTGACCTTCTTCTGTAGTATAAATACCTTTTATACGTTTTCTTGTTGTTTGAGCTTTATCTGTTGCGATAACAATTTTCTGCCCTAAAATTTTGTTAAGCAAAGTTGACTTGCCAACATTTGGGCGACCTATTATACTTGTAAATCCACTTTTCATAAAAAAATTGTAACATAAAAAGTATATTTTTTTAACAAAGTAGCAATTTTTTAAATCTCAAAGTATTATATATATTATAAGGGAAAATTTAACGGTAGAAAATGGTAGTAAAAAAGTCTAATGTAATTGGCATAGCATTATTGCTGGCTCTTGCAGTATCTCCTATATCAGCAGGTATTGCACAGGGCGCAAATAATCTTGTCCAACTTGATTTGAAACGAGCATCTAATGATTCCGTTAATGTAACATTGTTTACATCCAACAATTACAATGACAATATTTTAGTCCGTAAAAAATCAGATAATAAATACGTAATATTAGTCCCAAAAGTTCAAAGTTCTGGTTACAGCAGTCCAAGTCTTAATGGGCTAAAAGATCTTGTATCAAATGTTGATGTAAAAACAGTTAATGATACAAGCGGCGGATATACAAAAGTAACATTGATTACGACAAAACCGCTTGATATAAAAACAAATACACGTCAAAGTGCTCCTGTTACTGCAGAACAAAAAGAATATAAAACTCTTATAGCAGAAGCAAATGCTATTAAAAATAATATTGCAACCCCAAAACCGAATCAGTATAAAGTTCAGCCAAAGACTGAAATAACCGTTAATAAAGCACATTCTGTTTCTGACAATGTTAAAAAAGAAAATTCCCCGCAAAAAACTATGCCGGTTGTAAAAACAGAGGTTAAACCTGATATAAAGCTTTCAGAGGCTTCCAAAGAAAAACTTGAAAAACAAGCACGAAAAGAACATCTTGCAGAGCTTATTCAAGAGGTAAAAGAAGAACAGTTAAATAAACAAGTTCCTCAAGTCCCTGTAAGTTCTATAAAGTCTGATCCTTTGCCTCCGACTAATGTTAAAGATATTACAGAAATGCCAAAAGTCCAAAAGGATTCAGCTTTGTCATTTTTACTATCTAAAATCAAAAGACATATTCCAAGAAGTAAAAAAGGGATGCTTTTGTCTGTATTTGGATTGTTAATAATGTTTAAAGTTTTAAAATCTATTTTTGTTAGAAAGAATAATTTTGTAAATACTTCATATAGCGGTGTGTCTTCGAATGCGAGTATGTCAACAAATAATAATGCTAACAAATATAGCAGCATTACAGAAAACAAAGAACTTTCTTGGCAGGAAAAATATCAACTCTATCTTGATGCATCTGCAAAGCCTGTATCAAGAGGTAAAAATAAAGGGAATTATGCTTTTATAAAAACTCCTGCTCAACCTGATATTGCAAGCCAGAAACGGGATGAACTTGAAAAGATGTTAGAGGAAATGCCTTTTTATAATAACGATATTCAGCCTGAAATTGTTGAAGATGTCCAAACTGAAGACAATGCAATTCAAAATACCATTAAATTTAAAGCATTTGATAAACATAAACTGTCTTTAAATGAAGCTAATCGTAATAAAATAAACAGCAGATTCAAAAAATATGAAGTGGAAATTCCTTTGCATGAACAAAAAACTGTTGATTTAGGGAGTTCTTTACTTCATAAAAATCCAAGAAGTTTAAAAGATGCTAACTTAAATGTTGCTGATGTCGACAAGAACAGGCTTAAATATAAACCTACAAATTATATAATGTCATCAGTTGATGAATATTTCTCTATACTTGATAAAGAAAAAACTGTTCCTCAAACAATTCAGATTCAGCCTGTTCAATTGAAAAATACAGTAATTAAAAAACAGACAAATCCTATTTCAAAATTACGTAATGAAACAAAATCTTCATATCTAAACAATTTAATTATAAAATCCGGATTTAATATTGATGAAAATAGGGGATTTTATATGGTTAACTTAGATGGTAAATCTGCATTAATCGGAAAAGTTAATGATGAAATTACAGTATTGAAAAGATATGATAAAGTTGTTGATTCACCTTTGCAGGTAAGACATGATAATGCAAATGTTTATATGGTAAAAGCAGAAGGTTTTAAATCACTCGTTGAAGTAAATGATAAGAAAATGGGTGTCTTAATAGAACTATAATAAAGGCTGATTGATGAAAAGAAAGTGCAAAATTTTTACTTCAGTAATAAAGTCTTTAGGAATCTTTTTGGCTATATCATTTTTGCTATGCGGATGTGCTGCAAAGAATCAAAACACGGTAATTGAATTTGCAAGTTGGGGCTCAAAGTCTGAAGTTGATATTTTAAAACCGCTTCTTGAAGATTTTGAAAAAGAAAATAGTGATATAAAAGTTGAATTTATGCATATTCCGCAAAATTATTTTCAGAAAATTCATCTTTTATTTGCATCAAATACAGCACCTGATGTGATTTTTATAAATAATTTATATCTTCCGGTTTACGCAAATGCAGGTGTTTTAGAACCTTTGAACAATTTCGATGACAATTTTTATCCACAGGCTCTTGAAGCTCTCAGTTTCAAGGGACAGTTATATGCAATTCCCCGTGATGTTTCAAATCTTGTAATTTTTTATAATAAAGATATATTTGATAAAAAACACATTCCATATCCTTCAAAAACATGGAATTTGAATGATTTTTTGCAAACTGCACAAAAATTGACTGATAAAAATACGTTTGGAATAAGTTTTGAAGAAGATCCTTTATTTTATCTTCCGTATTTAATGAGTAATGGTGGCGGCTTTTTGCCTGACGAGATAAACAAATCAGAGAGTCAAAAATCTTTGAATTTTTATGCCGATTTAAGAAAAAAATACCATGTAGCTCCAAAAAATAGTGAAAGTGCGAGTGCTACTATGGCACAAATGTTTTTGCAAGGACGACTTGCAATGTATTTGTCAGGTCGTTGGATGGTGCCTAAAATACGCGAGGAGGCTGGGTTTGATTGGGATATTGCACAGTTTCCAAATGGTACTAAAGGCAGCATAGTTCAACTTGATGCTTCCGGGTGGGCTGTTTCTAAATCTTCAAAGCACAAAAAAGAAGCTATGAAACTTGTTGAATATTTGTCATCAAAAGATAGCATTGAAAAATTTACTAAAAGCGGTTTGATTGTCCCTGCAAGAGAGGATGTTGCAAATTCATCTGTATTTTTAGATGGGGAAAAACCTGAACACGCAAATGTATTTTTAGATATTATTTCATCATCAGAGCCTACCCCTGTATCTGTAGATTATAGAGAAGTTTTAGATAATTTGAAAATGAAGATGGAAGCAAGGTTTAATTAATTTTCACATTGTCTGAATAGGAATATATTTTCCTCAAAATATAAATATTTCCTTAAGGGATATCAATTTTTCCTTGTCCGTGTTAGTATAATTAATATATTACCAGACGGAGAGGAAAATTTTATAATGATAAGCTTTTTATTAAAGTTGTTGGGTGATCCTAACGAGAAAAAAATTAAAAATATGATGGGAATTGTGGATCATATAAATGCTTTAGAACCACAATTTGAACAATTGTCTGATGCAGAATTGAGAGCAAAAACAGATGAATTTAAGGCAATTCTTGCGGAAAGACCTACATCTACAGATTTTAAAACTGATAGAAAGTTGGAAAAAGAAGCTTTGGATAAAATTTTACCTGAAGCTTTTGCAACGGTTCGAGAAGCCGGAAAACGTGTTTTAAATATGCGTCATTTTGACGTACAGTTAATAGGCGGATATTTCTTGCATAATGGTCATATAGCAGAAATGAGAACAGGTGAAGGTAAAACTCTTGTTGCGACTCTACCCGCATATTTGAATGCTCTAACAGGTAAGGGGGTTCATGTAATTACTGTAAATGATTACTTGGCAAAACGTGACAGCGAGTGGATGGGTAAAATTTATAAATTCCTCGGTTTGTCTGTTGGGGTAATTTTGTCAGGTGGCCGGACTGCAGAAGATTTTGCTGCAAAAAAAGCTGCTTATGATTGCGATATTACATACGGAACAAACAATGAATTCGGGTTTGATTATTTGCGTGACAATATGGCATCAAGCCTTGAGATGCTTGTCCAAAGGCCTTATAACTACGCAATAATAGATGAAGTTGACAGCATCTTGATAGATGAGGCAAGAACTCCACTTATCATAAGCGGTCGTCTTGAAAAATCTGCAGAAACATATAAGCTTATGGCAAAAGTCGCTCCGCAATTAGAAAAAGTTAAAGATTACGAAGTTGATGAAAAAAATAAAAATATTATTTTAACAGAAGATGGTATTGACAGAGCTCAAGAAATTATCGGAGTTAAAGATTTATTTGACATTAATACTCAATATGCTCACCATCTTTTGCAAGCTTTGAAAGCTAAAGAATTATTTGTAAAAGATACAGACTACGTTGTAAAAAACGGCGAAGTAATGATTGTTGATGAATTTACAGGCCGCTTAATGGAAGGTCGTCGTTGGTCAGATGGTTTACACCAAGCAATAGAAGCCAAAGAAGGTGTAAAAATTCAAGATGAAACTCAAACTCTTGCAAGTATTACATTCCAAAATTTATTTAGATTGTACCCGAAACTATCAGGTATGACAGGTACTGCAATGACGGAAGAAGCCGAATTCGGTAAAATTTACAACCTTGAAGTTACAACAATTCCAACGAACAAACCTGATATCAGAATAAATTACCCTGATGTAATTTATAAAACTGAACGAGCAAAATTCAATGCTGTTGTTGAAGATATTATTCAGATGCATAAAATTGGCCGCCCTGTACTTGTCGGAACAATTAGTATTGAAAAATCAGAATATGTTTCACATTTATTGAAACAAAAAGGAATTCCTCATCATGTTTTGAATGCAAAACACCACGAGAAAGAAGCTTATATTATCGCTCAGGCAGGTCGTGTAGGAGCTGTTACAATTGCTACTAATATGGCAGGTCGTGGTACTGATATTTTATTAGGTGGTAATGCTGAATTCTTGGCAAAAGATATGCTTGATAGCAAAGGAATTACTCCTGAAAGTCCAAATTATGAGGAAGAAAAAGAAGCTGCTTTGAAAGAAGCAAGATCTATAACAGAAGCAGAACACGCAAAAGTTGTAGAAGCTGGAGGACTTCACGTAATTGGTACTGAACGTCACGAATCCCGTCGTATTGATAACCAATTGAGAGGCCGTGCAGCTCGTCAGGGTGATCCTGGTTCAACAAGATTTTTCCTTTCTATGGAAGACAACTTGATGAGAATTTTCGGTGGCGAAAAGATGATGGCATTAATGGATATGTTGAATGTTGAAGAAAATATGGCTATCGAAAATACGCTTATTACAAAACAAATTCAATCAGCTCAAAAGAAAGTTGAAACTTATCACTTTGATATAAGAAAATCAGTACTTGAATATGATGATGTAATGAATATTCAACGTGAAAAATTCTATGCTCAACGTCGTAAAGTTTTAGCTGGCAAGGATTTGTCTGAAGATATTTATTATATGATTGAAAAAGAAATAGATAGATTATTAAGAAGCTATATAGCACCTGAGCTTCATCCTGAAGAATATGTTTATGAAGACTTGCAGACAATGATAAAAGAACTTCATTCTATTATCCCTCAATTATCAGGAATTCAGGTATCTGATATTCAAAATCTAAGATTTGAACCTATTTATGATAAGCTGAAAACATTGGCTATAGATGCTTACAGACAGCACGAAGAAGAAATTATTCATTTTTATAATCAGGTTGTGTCACAATATGATCCGGATGCTGAACCTCAAGAGGCATTTAGTGATAACAATGTTGTGAGAAATCTTGAAAAAGATATTTTGCTACGCGTAGTTGATAACAAATGGATAGATCATCTTCATAATATTGATATGTTGAGAGATGGTATAGGCCTTCGTGCTTATGGTCAAAAGGATCCATTGATTGAATACAAGCGTGAAGCTTATGATTTGTTCAACAAAATGATGTATGAAATTCAGGGAGATACTGTAAAACACTTATTTAGAACAAAATTTGGAATACAGGTAATTGGTCCTGATGACAATGAAGATGTAGTTTAAGAATAGAAAGAAAAAAGGAAATATAATAATGCTAAGAACTGGAATTGTGGGCTTACCAAATGTTGGAAAATCAACTTTATTTAATGCTTTGACAAGTGCTAAAAATGCTCAGAGTGCAAATTATCCGTTTTGTACAATAGAACCTAATGTTGGGGTTGTTAATGTTCCTGATGAAAGGTTGGAAATCCTTGCAAAACTTTGTAAAACTGATGTTATTATTCCAACGGCAATTGAATTTGTAGATATTGCAGGACTTGTTAAAGGTGCAAGTAAAGGTGAAGGTTTAGGAAACCAGTTTCTACATAACATTAGAGAAGTTGATGCCATAATTCAAGTTGTAAGATGTTTTGATGACCCTAATACAATTCACGTTGCAGGAAAAGTTAGCCCGTTAGATGATATTGAAGTCATTAATACAGAGCTTGCTCTGGCTGATATGGCGTCAGTTGAAAAACAAATTGCAAAAGTGTCAAAAGTTGCAAAATCAGGTGATAAAGATGCAGTTTTAACTCTTTCTGTTCTTGAAAGAATGCAAAAATTATTGGAAGATGCTTCATTTATAAATATTAACGAGCATTTCAATGAAGATGAAATTCCTGTTGCTAAAGGCTTAAATTTAATGTCTACAAAACCTGTTATTTATGCGGCAAATGTATCAGAATTCGATTTGAAAGATGGTAATGAATATACTAAAAAAGTGCAAGAATACGCATCTGCTCACGGTGCTGAAATGGTTATAATTTCTGCAAAAATCGAAGAAGAACTTGCAGATTTGTCACCTGAAGAAGCTAAAGAATATTTACACGATTTGGGTGTCGAAGATAGCGGTATTAACAGAATGATTAAATCTGTTTATAAACTTTTGAATTTGAGAACATTTATAACAGCAGGTGAAAAAGAAGTTCACGCATGGACAATTCCTGCAGGTGCAAAAG